>JAZQJL010000295.1:0-2087 GCA_045541595.1 Lachnospiraceae bacterium
CTTCAGTCATTTTAGTGAAAATGCCATTGAGGAACGTATTGTGGCCATCATGAAAATGCAGAAAATCACCTTCGGTGTCAGCCTGTTCAGTATAATCTTGGTGGTGACGGTAATTCTTACCCTGGCCACTTCGGCAAAAGCTGCCGAGACGGCTCCGAATCCTGTAAATTCCCCGCTTCCTACGATAACCGCAACGCCTACCCCTGACCCGGGGCCAACGGTAACACCAACTCCTACCCCAAATCCGGGGCCGACGTCAATCCCGCCGCTTTCCATTTACCCGGTAAACGGTAACTACACCGCCATTGTAAAGGGTTGCATGGAAGATACCCTGATGCTGGATTTTGTAGAATATAATGCTTCTGCAAATGAAGTAGCAAACCCGGAAGTTCTTATGGTCCATTACCCGGTGGCAGAAGATGTGGAAATCCGGCTGATTAATTATGATGCAAAAGAAAACATCCCGGAGGATGATTTTATCATTACTGATGATTTGTCCGTATTTATCACCTCGGTATACACCGAATACGGCTGGTCCAAACTGCCGTACTTCTTTGAAATCAGGGACGGCGTCATCACCGGCATCCGGGAAATGTTCATTCCATAAAACGAAAGGTAAGGTAATATACATGTCTGTCAAATTATTTGATTCCGAATTAAAAATTATGAACGTCCTCTGGCAGGAAGGCGACTGTACCGCCAAATATATCTCCGATGTGTTAAAGGAGGAAACCGGCTGGAACATGAACACCACCTACACCCTGATTAAGCGTTGCATCAGCAAGGGCGCCATTAAGCGCAGCGAACCGAACTTTATGTGCCACGCCCTGATTCCGAAGGAAGAAGTGCAGGCGGCGGAAACGGACGAGCTTATTAATAAAGTTTATGACGGCTCTGCCGACAAACTGTTTGCCGCCCTCTTAGGCCGCAAGAAGCTCTCCAAGGAGCAGATTCAGAAATTAAAGGATATTGTGGGAGAGCTGGAATAGTCTGCTTGCCACAATTTAACCCCTAAAATTACTGCCCTTAACCGGCAGTAATTTTTTTCAAAAATTTTATTGTTAAACAGTTGACGAATCGTCGACCTTCCTTTATAATATGGGATAAATTAACATGGGTAACCTTGGACTTTCTTTGGAGCCCGGTTAAAAATATTATGAAAAGAGGTATATGGCAAAATGGCAAACATCGATTTAACAAAGTATGGCATCGTTGGCAGTACTGAAATCGTACACAACCCTTCCTTCGAAGTATTATTTGAAGAAGAAACAAAGGCTGACTTAACTGGCTATGAAGTTGGTCAGGTAACTGAGCTTGGCGCAGTTAACGTTATGACAGGTATCTACACAGGTCGTTCCCCTAAGGATAAGTACATCGTTATGGACGAAAACTCCAAGGACACCGTTTGGTGGACAACAGACGAGTACAAGAATGACAACCACCCAATGACAGAAGCAACTTGGGCTGTTTGTAAGGACCTCGCTGTAAAGGAACTTTCCAACAAGAAGTTATTCGTAGTTGATGCTTTCTGTGGTGCAAACGCAGATACAAGACTCAACGTTCGTTTCATCATGGAAGTAGCTTGGCAGGCACATTTCGTAAAGAACATGTTCATCCAGCCAACTGCAGAAGAACTTGAAAAGTTCGAGCCTGATTTCATCGTTTACAACGCTTCCAAGGCTAAGGTTGAAAACTTCAAGGAATTAGGTCTTAACTCTGAAACTGTTGCTGCATTCAACATCACCAGCAAGGAACAGGTTATCTTAAATACATGGTACGGCGGCGAAATGAAGAAGGGTATCTTCTCCATGATGAACTACTTCCTCCCATTAAAGGGCATCGCTTCCATGCACTGCTCCGCCAACGCCGACATGGACGGCAAGAACACCGCGATCTTCTTCGGACTTTCCGGAACCGGCAAGACCACCCTCTCCACCGACCCCAAACGTCTTCTGATCGGTGACGACGAGCACGGCTGGGACGACAACGGCGTGTTCAACTTCGAGGGCGGCTGCTACGCGAAGGTCATTAATCTTTCCAAGGAATCCGAACCCGACATCTACAACGCCATCAAGCGCAACGCGCTG
>JAZQJL010000296.1:0-5662 GCA_045541595.1 Lachnospiraceae bacterium
GCCAACACCGACATGAACGGTGAAAACACAGCACTTTTCTTCGGACTTTCCGGAACCGGTAAAACAACTCTTTCCACAGATCCCAAGCGTCTCCTCATCGGTGATGACGAACACGGCTGGGATGACAACGGCGTATTCAACTTCGAAGGCGGTTGCTACGCTAAGGTTATCAACCTGGATGCAGAATCCGAACCAGACATCTTCAACGCAATCAAGAGAAATGCTCTTCTTGAGAACGTAACTGTAGATAAGGATGGCAAGATCGACTTCGCTGATGACAGCGTAACAGAAAACACCCGTGTTTCCTACCCTATCGATCACATCAAGAACATTGTACGTCCGGTTTCCGCTGCTCCTGCTGCTAAGGATGTTATCTTCCTTTCCGCAGACGCTTTCGGCGTACTTCCTCCAGTGTCCATCTTAACACCGGAGCAGACAAAGTACTACTTCTTATCCGGTTTCACCGCAAAGCTTGCAGGTACAGAGCGTGGTATCACAGAGCCAACTCCTACCTTCTCCGCATGTTTCGGTCAGGCATTCTTAGAGTTACACCCAACTAAGTATGCTGAAGAATTAGTTAAGAAGATGGAAGCTAACGGTGCTAAGGCATACCTCGTAAACACAGGTTGGAACGGCACTGGTAAGCGTATCTCCATTAAGGATACCCGTGGCATCATCGATGCAATCCTTAGCGGCGATATCAACAAGGCTGACACAAAGAACATCCCTTACTTCAACTTCGAAGTTCCTACAGAGCTTCCGGGTGTTGATACTAATATCCTTGACCCTCGTAACACTTACGCTGACGCTTCCGAATGGGAAGTTAAGGCTAAGGACTTAGCTGGACGTTTCATCAAGAACTTCGCTAAGTACGAAGGCAACGAAGCCGGTAAGTCACTTGTTGCTGCTGGCCCACAGCTGTAATTTGATTCTTTCAGAACAATAAAGAGATAAAATATAGCCCGTCTATGAAAACTTGTTTTCAACAGACGGGCTTGTTTTATCTCTTTTGTTAAGCGCAAAGCCGCATAAACACTGGGCGCAACAAATCATTGCTTGTCAATTTACAGCGGTTTTGCTATAGTGAAACCAAGAAAGGCAGCCAAATTATCACTGTCAAAAATTCAGGGAGAAAGTAAGGAGAAAAAATATGAACGTAGTAAGTGACTCTATTAAAAAACTTCGTAAGGAAAAAAACATGACTCAGGATGAGCTGGCAGAACAGCTGTGCGTCACCCGCCAGGCGGTGTCCAATTGGGAAATGGGCAAGACCCAGCCGGACGTAGAAACCCTCACAAGACTGGCGGAAATTTTTAATGTTTCCGTAGAACGGATTATTTACGGCAAAGAAAAGAAGCGCTGGCATTTTGCCGTAAATATCGGCACACAGGAATGCGTCAGCATGGGCACCATTCTTGCCATGATTATTTCTTATGCCAAGTGGAAATCCATCGGATGGGCAATCTTACACGGCATTTTTAACTGGGGATATGTAATTTATTATGTGATTAAGTACTAAAAAACACCCCGCATCAGTGAATTTGATGCGGGGTGTTTTTATTTCATACAACTTAAGATTTCTCTTTTCCTATCTTTCCAAGTACCAGTCTTGCCAATACCATAAAAATTACAATATATGCAAGTAATATACCCCAAGAGGACAGTAAATGTCCCACGGTATATTCGTAAAATGATTCTGTCTCATGGGGAACCATTATGCCTTGTTGTTGCAGTCGTAACGGCAGAGAATTTAAATCTGCAGTGGTTCCGTAGCCTTCCATACTGAACCGGCAAAGAGCCAGCCAGGAAATGAGTTCTGTTGCACCATCCAGTTTGAAAATCAGGCCGGAGAACAGAATCTGCGGCATAAGAAGAATCGGTGCCACGGTCATAGCCCTGTCTGCGTTGTTAAACAGAGAGGACACAAACAGACCCATTGCTGCGGAAGACACGGACGTGATAAATGTGGTCAACAGCACTTCTAAATAAGGTTCGCACAAAATACCCTCCTCCGGCAAACCTACCAAAAGGCTGAATACGGTGGTTACCATGAAACTCTGGAGCAGACAAAGAAGACCCAGCACAATCAGTTTGGACTCCACATAAGCCCCCAGAGAAAGACCTGTCATATATTCACGTTTTAATATGGTCCGTTCTTTACAGATTTCCTGAATGGCATTTAACATACCAATCCAGAAGCCGGAACAGGACAAGGCAAACAAAAGGCTTTTTGTCATTTCATACTGTTCAAACTGCTGATCGTCTGCTACAAAAGAAATCAGCAAGGCAAGCAAAGGAGCCTGTGCCAAAAGAAGCAGCAGACGCTGTCTGTCGTTTGTTACCAGTTTCATATAACGGGAGCAAAGGACCATCAACTGTCGGAAACGGTTTTCCTTAATTTTACCGGAAGTTTGGGCGGAAACTCTCTGTTTGCCGCCCGGCACAACAGTTTCTGCATATTTGTCCCGCCATTTTTCCGGCTCTGCCGTTATCATGTTATAAACATCTACTACATCAGAAACACCGAAAAACTGAAGTGCCTCCTCATGGGAACCGCAGAAACAAAGGTTTCCGCCTCGTCCCATAAATACAATTTTGTCACAAAGTTGCAACTGCAGTGTACTGTGGGTTACCAGAATTACGGTCTTTCCGTTGTCTGCCATTTCCCTCAGAGACTGCATCAGGTTACGCTCCGTGCCGGGATCCAAACCGGAAGCCGGCTCATCCAAAAACAGCAGATTCGGATCGGACAAAAGCTCTACCGCAATGCTGGCACGCTTTCTCTGACCGCCGGACAACGCCTTAATCATACTGTTCTTCTTTTCATCCAACTCCACCATATGAATGGCTCTATTAATTGCCGCTTCTTTTTCTTTTTGTGATGTATCCGTTGGTAACCGGAGGCTTGCCGTATACCGAAGCATATCATGAAGCGTCAGATTGTCATATACAATATCCGCCTGCGGCACATAACCCACCAGCTTCTTTAAAGAATCAAAGTTGTGATACAAATCAACACCGTTGATATATACCTCTCCCTGAGAAGGCTCCAAATAGCCGCACAGACAGTTCAACACGGTGGATTTACCCGCACCGGAACCGCCGATTACTGCTACCAACTCACCCGGACGAATATTCAGATTCACATGATTACATGTAACAAATTTCTTTCTGCCTTTGCCCCGGATTACCACCAGGTCAGAAGCGTCTACAGAAATACCGTTCTTAAAGCAGCAGTAGGAAATGGCATGAGAAGTAAAAATCAGCTTTGAATTGGTAACCGTAATTACATCCTTTTCATGCAAGCGCGTCTTCCCGGTAAGATAATTATTATTTACCAGAATATTGCTGTTCTTTCCCTGACCGTAAATGTAATACCCGTCACTTTCCTGCACAATTTTTGCATGACACTTGGATACACTGATATGCGGGAGCACAATGGTACAGGAATTGTCACGGCCAATGGTAATCTGGCGATTTCCGGTCATCTCTATCGTATTCCACTTGTTCATGGAATCTGCTGCGGAAAATACAAACAGCACCCCTTCTGCCATGGCTTCCACACCATCATCAATACGAATCAGATCGCCATCCCCCAGTGCCTTAATGGCAATGCTGGCATTGTTATAAATTAGGCCGTTGGTGCTGGCGGAATCTTCTATCCGCCAGTTACCGCCCTTTAATACAAATCTGCCATGTTTTCTTGAAACCAGCGGAGAGTTAAGAACAATGTCATTATCCTCTTCTCTGCCGAAGGTTACCGTATCTTTCCCAAACTCAGATAATGCAATAATCCGCGGAACCGCGTTTGCATCAAAAACCGTTACTATCAGAGATTCCGCATTTTTCTCTGAAGGTTTAATTCGCATGGTTTCGTCCAAAGTATCCATGGTTTCCTTCTCCTAAGTCAAAGTCCTGTTATTTTTTGTTCCAAGCCAGTTGTGCATACGTACTCTTTAAATACTCTGCAACAGTTGCCGTGTCATGAAGATTAGTCAGTTCCGTTGAACCAACATGCCAGCCTGTGATGCTTTGGAGCTGTACACTTTCTAAAAGTCTGCAATTTAAAAATGCATTGGCACCAATATGGGTAACTTTATTTCCTTTAAATACAACCGATGTAATAAACGGAAATTCGCTGGTCTTATTACCCGGATTAAACAGGCTTTCCGGTACTCTGGTTACATCTGCTCCAAAGATAACATTGATATCTTGTGCAGACTTATCATAACCCGCCTTTAAGAAAATAGCACCATTTAAGCAATCATAGCAATTCTTTGCATTAAATTCAATGGTTTGCAGTTTGATTAACTGGCCAAACGCGTTCTCTCCAATTGTTTTAACATCTGCTCCAATCGTAAGTTTCGTTACGGCCGTACAACCTGCAAACGCATTTGTACCGATAGATATTACACCACCCGGTATATTGATTTCTTTCAGCTTTTCACAATACTGAAACGCAGAATTTCCAATATCCGTTACCTTCTTTCCTTTGAAAGTAATGGAGGTAATATTAATTTTTCCGGCACTGTGATACATAAAGTATGCAGGAATCTTCTCAACAGTTTCTCCAATAATCAGTTCTATGCCACTTCCAAGAGAACCCGCCTGGCCAAAAACACCTTTATCAGAATAATAAGTACATTTTTTTGCATTATAAGAAATTTTGTATAAGCCCCTCATTTCAGAGAAAGAGGAAGCATCTATCCTGGTAACGGTAGACGGAATTGTAAGTTCTTTTACTGAGGAACAGCCGGCAAAGGCTCGTTCATTGATAGTAGTTACTCCGCTAGGAATTTCTACTTTCGTCAGCCCTTCACAATGATGGAAAGCTTTCTTACCGATAGTCTTTACGTTGTTTCCCTCATATTTGATGTGAATAACATTGTTATAATCATCTTCTGAAACTTCTCCCGGATGGAATAAGTTATCCGGAATTTTTTCCACATCTTTTCCGAAGGTTACGATTACTCCTCCGCTGTTTTTTCCGGCCCCCTTAAATACACCGAACGCGCTGACGTTACATGTGGTTCCGCTTGCATTAAACTCAACTTCCTTCAGTCCCGTCATGCCGGAAAATGCATCCTGGCCGATGGATTTGATGGTAGAAGGAATGATAAGCTTTGTAATCTTACTCTGACCGGCCAACGCATTGGCAGCAATACCTACTACCTTGCCGTTGCCATAATTTTCCCGTATGGAAATTTCTGTTCCTGTTGCTTTTCCGATTCCTGTTAATTCGTAACCGCCCAACTCACTGTTCCACTCATAGGTCAGATTCTCTGTGTACGCCGGTGCTTTGGTTGGCTTTGGCGTCGGTGTTTTGGTTGGCTTTGGTGTTGGAGTCTTTGTCGGTTTTGGAGTCGGTGTTTTGGTTGGTTTTGGTGTTGGGGTCTTTGTCGGCTCCGGTGTCGGTGTTTCCGTCGGTTCCGGCGTAGGTGTTTCTGTCGGTTCCGGTGTAGGTGTTTCTGTCGGTTCCGGTGTCGGTGTCTCCGTCGCTGCCGGGATTTCGGCTGCTGCCACAGTTGGTGTTGGATCTGTCGGAGCGGCAGGAATTTCTGTTATATCCGACGAAGGAACAGAAGGAAGCTCATCCTCCGACTCCTTATCTTCTTTTTCGTTATTATTATTCTTGTCATCATCGTCTTTGCCCCGGTTGTCT
>JAZQJL010000297.1:0-8645 GCA_045541595.1 Lachnospiraceae bacterium
CTGGAGGAGGCAAAGTATGCGGATATTATCCTGCATGTGGTGGATTCTTCCAATCCGGACTGCTACAAGCACATGCATGTAGTGTATGAGACATTGCGGAATCTTGGCGTTGCTGATAAAAAGGTTATTACCATATTCAACAAGCAGGATATTTATCGGGAAAAGGTGACAGCCGGAGAGCTGGAGCCACAGGCCCTAAAGGATTTAAAAGCAGATGAAACCGTGAAAATGGCAGCAAAAACCGGCGAAGGCACGGAAGAACTGTTGGAGATTCTGGGAAAAATCCTACGGGAGAGCAAGGTGCTGATTGAGCATGTGTTCCCGTACACGGAAACCTCTAAAATTCAAGTAATCCGTAAATATGGCCAGTTACTTTCCGAGGAGTATCAGGCGGAAGGAACCTATGTAAAGGCGTATGTGCCGAAGGAAACCTATCTGCAGCTGTTTAAAGGAGAGTAGAATAAGGAGAATCGGGATGAAATTTGAATTCAACAAAACCGCCTGGCCAACCATAATCGAAGGTGAAAAGAACTGCTATCTCATGGCCAACGGCCTTGGCGGCTACAACAGCATGAACCTGATGGGAGGATTAACCAGAGGTGACCAGGCCTTTTTCATGGCGGCAAAAAAGGCACCGAATGTGCGCTGGAATATGATAACCGGATTGTTGGAAACCCTGACGGTGGACGGCAGGGATTATGTGCTGACCTCCCAGAGGATGCAGGACGCGGCTGATTTGGAGGGCTTCCGCTATTTGGAGAGTTTTGTATTTGACAACTACCCCGAGTGGATATATAAGGTAGAAGCGATTACCGTAAAAAAAACTATGCTAATGGTACATGGTGAAAACACGGTAGCAGTACAATATGAGATTTGCAATCCGACAGGGCGGCAGGCAGAACTTTCCGTAAAGCCGATGCTTCGCGTTACTGCTAAAAATACGGCCTTTGAACCGTCGGATGCAGATGCGTTTGTTTTCGCTGACGGAAAAATAACGAAAGATGCTGACACCATTTACTTTGCTACCAACGGAACCGTGAATGAAATCAAGGCAGAAGTATTCGGACCGCTTTATTTTTCCCAGGATGAAAGAGACGGCCGGGAGGAAACCGGTCTGACCTTATTAAATCATGAGATTATGCTGGCAGCAGAACAGGAACAGAGCGCATTAACCTGCATCTTCAGTACCAATCCAGTCAGTTACGGGGAGAATTATTTTGCAGAACAGCTGCAGAACCACAAAAAATATGTAAGCAACCTGATGGATAACTCCAGGGCAACCTCTAAGCTGGGCCGCCAATTGTCCGTCAG
Organism: Lachnospiraceae bacterium; assembly: GCA_045541595.1. GTDB lineage: Bacteria > Bacillota > Clostridia > Lachnospirales > Lachnospiraceae > SIG299. Next base: position 1,312 of record JAZQJL010000297.1, read on the forward strand.
CGCGGATGCTTATGTTTCCGAGCGGGAATCCACCGGCGGCAAAACAATTCTGGCCGGGTTCCCGTTTTTTGAGGATTGGGGCAGAGATACCATGATTGCCCTGCCCGGCATCACCATGGTCACGGGGCGTTTTGAAGAATGTAAAAGCATTCTTCGCACCTTTGCAAAATATGTACACAAAGGACTGCTTCCGAATCTGTTTCCGGAAGGCGACTGCAATCCGATGTATAATTCCGTGGATGCGCCGCTATTGTTTATCAATACGGCCTATGAATATATTAAATTCTCTGGTGACGAGGACTTTGCGGAAGAAATTTATCCGGTGCTTACGCCAATCGTGGAGGCCTATAAAAACGGCACGGAGTTTCATATCAAAATGGATGACGACGGCTTAATTCAGGCAGGAGCGGAGTTGGAGCAGCTGACCTGGATGGATGTGCGGGTGGGGGACCATCTGCCAACCCCAAGACACGGTAAGCCGGTGGAAATCAATGCCTACTGGTACAGTGCCTTAAAGGTAATGGAAACCTTTGCACGGAAATTAAACAAAACTACCATGGCAGATTCCTACGCTGCCCTTGCGGAAAAAGTAAAAGAATCCTTCCTGGCTAAATTCTGGAACGAAGAAGAAAACTGCCTAAAGGATGTTTTATCCGGCAACGGGGAAGAAAATCAGGTGCGCTGTAACCAAATCTGGGTTTTGACCCAGCCCTTTACCCTGCTTCCTGCCGAACGGGAAAAGCAGGTCATTGAAAAGGTAAGGGAAGAACTTTACACCACCGTGGGCCTTCGGACGCTGTCTCCAAAGGATCCGGCATTCCGTGAGATTTACATCGGACCGATGCAGCAGAGAGACCGGGCATACCATCAGGGAACTACCTGGGCATTTCCGTTGGGAGCGTATTACAGAGCCTGTATGCGCCATATCCGGGAGCTGGAGTTTGCCGAAAAAGAGGAGTGGCGGCAGCATGTGGCAGAGGGAATAAAAGCACTGGATGGATGGCTTGCGGAAGGCTGTGTGGCACAGATTGCAGAGATTTATGATGGCGGTACACCTACCATTTCCCGAGGCTGCTATGCCCAGGCCTGGAGCGTGGGTGAGCTTCTACGGGCAGTGTATGAGTACGAGAGGCTGTAGAATCAACACAATATAGTGTAGAATCAAAAAGAAAAAACCAAGGGTGTTTGGAGCCAAAAATTGACAAAATTGCTCCAAACACCCTTATTTATTAGGTCTTACTCGTGTAGAATGGATACAATATATAGTGATGTTAAATAAAAAACAATCCAAGATATTGTGGAATATGCTCTTGACGAGGTCGAAGTACTCTGCTAGAATGGTATATAGGCAAGAATGGTCCATACTCAGAAAAACTAAAGAAAAATAGAGGGTAAATAAACGAAAGGAGCAAGAGGGTATGATTAGTGTAGTAAAACGAGACGGAGAGGTTGTAGATTTTAATCTGGCAAAGATTTCTGATGCGATTTCCAAAGCATTTACTGCAACACAAAAAAACTACAATGAGGAAATTATCAGTTTGTTATCTCTGCGGGTAACATCCGATTTCCAGGAAAAAATTAAGGGAGAAACCATCAGTGTGGAGGATATTCAGGACAGTGTGGAACAGGTACTGAACCAGACCGGTTATACTGATGTTGCAAAAGCATATATTTTATACCGTAAGAACCGTGAAAAAATCCGTAACATGAAGTCCACCTTCCTTGACTACAAAGAAATTGTCAACAGCTATGTTAAGGAATTAGACTGGCGTGTAAAGGAGAATTCCACCGTAACCTATTCCGTAGGAGGTCTGATTTTACATAACTCCGGTTCCGTAACCGCAAATTACTGGCTGTCCGAGATTTACGATGATGAAATCGCAAAGGCACACCGTAATGCAGATATTCATATCCATGATTTATCCATGCTTACCGGCTACTGCGCAGGATGGTCCTTAAAGCAGTTAATTAAAGAAGGTCTGGGCGGTATTACAGGAAAGATTACGTCTTCTCCGGCCGGCCACTTATCCACCCTTTGTAATCAGATGGTAAATTTCCTTGGTATCATGCAGAATGAATGGGCAGGCGCACAGGCATTCTCCTCCTTTGATACCTATCTTGCACCTTTTGTTAAGGTGGACAATTTATCCTACAAAGAAGTAAAGCAGTGTATCCAGTCCTTCATCTATGGTGTAAATACACCTAGCCGCTGGGGTACCCAGGCACCGTTCTCCAACATAACCTTAGACTGGACGGTACCGGCTGACCTTGCTAACCTGCCATGTATTGTCGGCGGTAAGGAAGTGGATTTCTGCTACAAGGATTGTAAAAAAGAAATGGACATGGTCAATAAGGCATTTATCGAAACCATGATCGAAGGCGATGCCAACGGCAGAGGCTTCCAGTATCCGATTCCAACCTATTCCATTACCAGAGATTTTGACTGGTCCGATACAGAAAACAACCGTTTATTATTTGAGATGACTGCGAAGTACGGCACTCCATACTTCTCTAACTATATCAACAGTGATATGGAGCCAAGTGACGTGCGCTCCATGTGTTGCCGTCTCCGTCTTGACCTTCGTGAACTTCGTAAGAAGACCGGCGGTTTCTTCGGCTCCGGTGAGAGCACCGGTTCCGTGGGCGTTGTTACCATCAATATGCCTCGTATTGCATATCTGGCAGAAAATGAGGAAGATTTCTTCAAGCGTTTAGACCGCATGATGGATATTGCTGCCCGCTCCTTAAAGGTAAAGAGAACTATCATTTCCAAACTGTTAGATGAAGGCTTATATCCATATACAAAGAGATATCTTGGCACATTTAACAACCACTTCTCCACCATCGGTCTGATTGGTATGAATGAAGTTGGTTTAAATGCAAAGTGGCTCGGCAAAGATTTGACCAATAAGGAAACCCAGGAATTTACCAAGAAGACGTTAAACCATATGAGAGATCGCTTGAGTGACTATCAGGAGCAGTATGGTGATTTATACAACCTGGAAGCAACTCCGGCCGAATCTACCACCTATCGTCTGGCTAAGCATGACAAGAAGCATTATCCGGATATCATTACAGCAGGTAAGCCGGGAGATACTCCGTACTATACCAACAGTTCCCATCTGCCGGTAGACTATACCGCAGATATTTTCGAGGCACTGGATATTCAGGACGAGTTGCAGACACTGTACACTTCCGGAACCGTATTCCATGCGTTCCTTGGTGAAAAGCTTCCTGACTGGCAGGCAGCAGCAAAGTTAGTTCGCACCATTGCAGAAAACTACAAGCTGCCATACTATACCATGTCTCCGGTTTACTCCATTTGTAAGACCCACGGCTATATTGCCGGTGAAGAATATACCTGTCCTCACTGCGGTGAGCGTACCGAGGTTTACAGCCGTATTACCGGTTACTATCGTCCGGTTCAGAACTGGAACGAAGGTAAGAGTCAGGAATACAAGAACCGTGTCAACTATGACATGGAAGTTTCCCGAAAGATGCCGGTGGGCGGCATGACGGAAAGCGTTCCGATGAACGGCATGACCGAGTTAAAGCCACAGGCAGAAAGTGACGGAAAGTTATTATTGTTCACCACAAAAACCTGTCCGAACTGCCGTATTGCAAAAGAATTTCTAAAGGATATGCCATACGAAATCGTAGATGCGGAAGAAAGTATCGACTTGGTAAATGAATATGGCATCATGCAGGCACCAACCCTGATTGAGTTAAAGAACGGCGAGGTACATAAGTATGTGAATGCCTCTGCCATCAAAGGATTTGTGGAAGGAATGGGAAAATAAAGCATGAGCTACGCAGATGATGTATTTATCAGAATGTGTAAAGATATCATAGAAAACGGTACCAGTACCGAGGGCGAAAAGGTCCGTCCGAAATGGGAGGACGGCTCCTTTGCCTATACCATCAAACAGTTTGGTGTGGTAAACCGGTATGACTTATCCAAGGAGTTTCCGGCAATTACGCTTCGTAAAACTGCCATTAAATCCTGTACCGATGAAATCCTCTGGATTTGGCAGCAGAAATCCAACAACGTAAAGGATTTAAAGCCAAAGATTTGGGATGCCTGGGCAGACGAAGACGGTTCCATCGGAAAAGCCTACGGATACCAGCTGGGCGTAAAGCATCAGTATAAAGAAGGTATGATGGATCAGGTAGACCGTGTAATTTATGACTTGAAAAATAATCCGTATAGTCGTAGAATAATGACTAACATCTACGTGCACCAGGATTTGCACGAGATGAATCTCTATCCGTGTGCCTACAGTATGACTTTTAACGTGACAAAATCGCCGAATAGTGATAAACTTCGTTTAAATGCCATTTTGAACCAGCGTTCCCAGGACATTCTGGCGGCAAACAACTGGAATGTATGTCAGTATGCGGTATTAGTTCACATGCTGGCCCAGGTGTGCGACATGGAAGTGGGTGAATTTGTGCATGTCATTGCCGATGCCCACATCTACGACCGCCATATCCCGATTATTAAAGAACTGATTGAGCGTCCAACCTATCCGGCACCAAAGTTTTGGTTAAATCCGGAGGTGAAAGATTTCTATCAGTTCACCAGAGACGACGTAAGACTGGATGATTACATCACAGGACCGCAGGTGACAGGTATTCCGGTAGCAGTCTAAAATTATTAAAAGGAGCATACCATGAACTTAATCGTAGCAGTTGATAAAAACTGGGCCATTGGCTGTAACAATGATTTGCTGGTCAGTATCCCGGCGGATAAAAAGTTTTTCCGCACCGAGACCACCGGCAAGGTTATCATTATGGGAAGAAAAACGTTAGAAAGTTTTCCAAACGGACAGCCTCTAAAGGACAGAACAAATATTGTAATTACAAGAAAAAAGGATTATAATGCAAAAGGTGTTACGGTGGTTCACAGTATTGAAGAGGCATTAGAGGCAGTAAAAGAGTTTAAAACCGAAGATGTATATGTCATCGGCGGTGGCGAAATTTATGCCCAGATGTTGCCGTACTGCGATCTGGCACATGTGACAAAGATTGATTACGCTTACTCCGCAGACACTTATTTTCCAAATCTGGACGAACATCCGGAGTGGGAATTAACCGGCGTTTCAGACGAGCAGACCTATTATGATCTGGTGTATGAATTCTGCAGATATGAGCGCAAGAAATAAATATAAGGGAGATTTAGGAGGACTTAATTATGTTAAACATCAGAATTGAAAAGACAACAACTCCAAAGGCCTTACCGACACAGGACAATCCATTGACCTTCGGAACCATTTTCACAGACCACATGTTTGTGATGAATTATCAAAAAGGAAAGGGCTGGTTCGACCCAAGAGTCGTTCCTTATCAGCCAATTTCCCTGGAGCCATCCGCAATGGTATTCCACTATGGCCAGGAAATGTTTGAAGGCTTAAAGGCATACAGAGCAGATGACGGCAGAGCATTATTATTCCGCCCGGACATGAACGCAAAGAGAACTAACAACACCAACAAGCGTCTGTGCATTCCTGAAATTCCGGTAGAGGATTTCATCCAGGCCGTACAGGCAGTAGTAAAGGTAGACGAGGCATGGATTCCAAATAAGCCGGGTACATCCCTTTACATCCGTCCGTTCATTATTGCGACAGACCCATTCCTTGGTGTTCGTCCATCTGATACATATTTATTTGTTATCATTCTGTCTCCGGTTGGTGCTTACTATCCGGAAGGCTTAAATCCGGTTAAAATCTGGATTGAAGACGACTATGTAAGAGCCGTTAAGGGTGGTATCGGTGAAGCAAAGACCGGTGGTAACTATGTTGCTTCCATGGCAGCACAGTTAAAGGCCCACGACGAGGGATACTCCCAGGTTCTCTGGTTAGACGGCGTAGAGCGTAAGTATATCGAAGAAGTAGGTGCCATGAACATCTTCTTCAAGATTAACGGCAAGGTGCTGACACCAATGTTAAACGGCAGCATTCTTCCTGGTATTACAAGAAATTCTGTTATCGCTCTTTGTAAGGAATGGGGCTATGAGGTAGAAGAACGCAGAATCTCTGTAGATGAACTCTACGAAGCAAGTGTAAACGGCACTTTGGAAGAAGTTTGGGGTACCGGTACTGCAGCGGTTATTTCTCCGGTTGGCCATTTAAGATTCCAGGATACCGTAATGCAGATTAAGGACGGCGGCATCGGCGAATTAAGCCAGAAGCTGTATGACACCGTAACCGGCATCCAGCTTGGTAAAATCGAAGACACCAGAGGCTGGGTAGTTGAGGTTAAGTAATTATACATGAAGACAAAGGCAGGAACGAAAAAAGTCCCTGCCTTTTGAACGTTAGAAGGAGAAATAAAATGAGCGAGATTGATTACATTGTGAAACAGCTGGAAACACTGGTAAATATCCCGAGCCCTTCCGGCTTTACCAGGCAGGCGATTGAGTATGTGGAAGCTACCGCTAAGGAACTGGGATTTGAAAGCACCCGTCTTCGCAAGGGCGGTACGGTGATTTATGTGCCGGGGAAACATCCGGGTCCGGACCGCGTCATTGGGCTGTCTGCCCATGTGGATACTCTGGGGGCCATGGTGCGTTCCGTCAATGGAAACGGAACTCTGCGGTTAACCTCCATCGGCGGCTTTATGATGGAATCCATCGAAAGCACCTATTGTAAAGTGCATACAAGAAGCGGAAAGACATATACTGGTACTATTCTGACCAAGGCTCCGGCGGTACACACCTTTGATGATGCCAGAACCATGGAGCGAAAAGAAAAGAACATGGAAGTACGCTTGGATGAAATTGCAACAAAGAAGGATGAGGTGGCGGCGCTCGGCATCGAAACCGGTGATTTCATCAGCTTCGATCCTTGCTTTGTGGCTTGCGAAAGCGGCTATATCAAGTCCAGACATCTGGACGATAAGGCGGCAGTGGCTCTGCTTCTGGGTCTGTTAAAGCACATGAAAGATACCGGCAACCGTCCGGAATGCGACGTGCAGATTGTGATTTCCAACTATGAAGAAATCGGCTATGGTGCCAGCTTCATTCCGCAGGAAATTACGGAGTTTGTGGCAGTGGATATGGGCGCTGTGGGGGATGACCTGGCGGGAGAAGAGCGGAAGGTTTCCATTTGTGCCAAGGATGCAGGCGGTGCGTACGACTACGAGCTTACCGGCAAACTGATTTCTATTGCAAAGGAAAAGAATCTGGATTATGTGGTGGATGTGTTCCCGCATTACAGCTCTGATGTTACGGCAGCCCTGCGGGGTGGCAACAACATCTGCGGTGCTCTGATCGGACCGGGTGTGCAGGCATCCCATAATATTGAACGTACCCACAGAAGTCGGATCGTAGCCAT
>JAZQJL010000298.1:0-1792 GCA_045541595.1 Lachnospiraceae bacterium
CGGCAAATGAGCGTGCGATTGCGGCTCTGACCCGTTTAGAACAGTTTTATGACGCTTTATGCTTCTATGGCAAGGAAGAGCATATTTCCTTTGATCTGGGTATGCTCAGTCAGTTTAATTACTACACCGGTATTTTATTCCGTGCTTATACTCACGGAACCGGTGATGTAATTGCGGCAGGAGGCAGATATGACTCCTTGGTGGGCCAGTTCGGAAAGCAGGCTCCGGCCATCGGTGTTGCGGTATATTCCGACCAGTTATTAACGGCACTGCTTCGTCAGGGCCTTTTGGAGCATCCGGCAGCAGAAGGTACTTTAATTGTATATTCCGAAGCAGGAAAGAAGCAGGCAGTGGAACATGCCGCAAAATTACGTGCAGAGGGAATCGCAGCTACTCTTTTGGCAGACGGAAAGTGTGCAGAGAATGAGCTGGCGGGTTATGCAAAACAGATTGGTGCAAAAGAAATTCTGCACCTGTAAAGTGAGGTCACAAGTATGGAATATTTAACATTTGCATTGGCAAAAGGACGTCTTGCCACAAAAACCTTAAGTATATTAGAAACCATTGGCATTACCTGTGAGGAGAGGAAGGATAAAGACTCCCGCAAACTGATTTTTGACAATGAAGAGCTGAAACTTAAATTTTTCCTTGCCAAGGCCACCGATGTACCGACTTATGTGGAATACGGTGCGGCAGATATCGGTGTGGTTGGCCGGGATACCATTTTGGAAGAAGATAAAAAGATTTATGAGGTCCTGGATTTGGACATCGGCAAGTGTCGTATGTGCGTGGCCGGACCGGAATCCGCCAGAGAATTATTGGAAAGCGGTCAGATGATTCGCGTGGCTACCAAGTATCCAAAGATTGCCAAGGATTATTTCTTCAATAAAAAACATCAGACGGTGGAAATCATCAAATTAAACGGTTCTATTGAGCTGGCACCGATTGTAGGGCTTTCCGAAGTTATTGTGGATATCGTGGAAACCGGTGCTACCTTACGGGAAAACGGTTTGGAAGTGTTAGAAGAAATTTTGCCGTTGTCCGCAAGAATGGTAGTGAATCAGGTCAGCATGAAGATGGAGCATGAGAGAATCGCGGCAATCATTGAAAAACTGAGAAATCGTCCGTAGGAGAACACTATTATGAAAATTTTAAAGCTGAATGAAGAAAATAAGAAAAATATCTTGGAAAATCTGTTAAAGAGAAGTCCAAATCAATACGAACAGCAGACTGCCGTTGTAGCAGACATTTTAAACAAAGTAAAGACAGAAAAGGACGCTGCCCTGTTTGAATATACAAAGAAGTTTGACAAGGCAGAGCTTTCTGCAGATACAATCCGTGTAACGGAAGCAGAAATTGCAGAAGCATATGAAAAGCTTCCGGCAGAAATACTGGATGTTATCCGCAAGGCAGCGGAAAACATTCGTGTATATCACGAAAAACAAAAGCAGTACAGCTGGTTTGATTCCACTCCATCCGGTACAATTCTGGGACAGAAGGTAACCCCAATCGGTGCGGTTGGTGTTTATGTACCGGGCGGTAAAGCGGCATATCCTTCTTCTGTATTGATGAACGTAATTCCGGCCAAGGTGGCAGGAGTAGAGCGTATTGCCATGGTAACTCCTCCGGGAGCAGATGGTAAAGTATACGAAGGCACTCTGGTTGCGGCAAAGGAAGCCGGTGTAACCGAAATTTACAAGGTGGGCGGTGCCCAGGCTATTGCGGCCCTTGCTTTTGGTACCGAGAGCATTCCTAAGGTAGATAAAATTGTAGGACCGGGTAACATCTATGT
>JAZQJL010000299.1:0-7506 GCA_045541595.1 Lachnospiraceae bacterium
ACTACAGACGATGTAAACCGTTTTAAAAAGTTAAAAACAGTAAAACTTGATACAGGAAAAGAAATTAAGGATTTAAAAATTACAAGTGTAAAATTCTTTAAGAATATGGCGATTCTTAAATTTGACGGAATTGATAATATAAATGACATTGAAAAATATAAGAGAAAGGACCTGCTGATTACCAGAGAACAGGCAGTACCTTTAAAGAAAGATGAGTATTTTATCTGTGATCTGATCGGCTGTCAGGTTGTAACGGAAGACGGTACCGAGGTCGGGGAACTGACCGAGGTATTACAGACTGCTGCCAACGATGTTTTTGTTGTGCAGGGTAAGGGCAAAAAGGAAATTCTTGTGCCATATATCGACGATTGCGTAACGAATGTATCCATGGAGGAAAAAAAGGTTACGGTGGTATTGCTTCCCGGCATGGAAGCGTAATCCGGGAGATTGCTTATGAACTTTTATGTAATGACATTATTCCCTGAAATGATTGAACAGGGCTTAAATACCAGTATTATCGGCCGGGCAATGGAAAAGGAGCTATTGTCCGTAAGTGCAGTGAATATCCGGGACTATACGCTGGACAAACATAAGCGGGTAGATGACTATCCCTATGGCGGCGGTGCAGGAATGCTGATGGCGGTAGAGCCGGTGGTCAGAACCTATGATGCCATCCGTGCGGATATCAAAGCAAAGACCGGCAGTACAGAGCGGCCAAGAGTAATTTATGTTACGCCATGGGGCAAACCGTTTCATCAGGAAATGGCAAGAGAATTCGCTAAAGAAGAAAACCTGGTGTTCTTATGCGGACATTATGAAGGCATTGACGAACGGGCGCTGGAAGAAGTAGCCACGGATTTTGTGTCTATCGGCGATTATGTGCTGACCGGCGGAGAGCTTCCGGCCATGGTGATGATTGACGCTATTTCAAGACTGATTCCGGGCGTATTAAATAATAAGGATTCCGCAGAGTATGAGAGCTTTGCCGGAAATCTTTTAGAGCATCCGCAATATACCAGACCGGAAGTCTACAATGGTAGAAAAGTGCCGGAAGTGTTATTATCCGGTCATCATGCCAAGATTGAGGAATGGAAAAAGGAGCAATCTTTGCTGCGCACTCAAAAATATCGACCGGATTTGTTAAAAAAATAAAAAATGTGCTTGCAATATTTAACAACATGATGTATAATATTTCTTCGTGAGACAAGATGTTCCGCTGTATCCATAGGGGATAGTAAGAATGTCTGTAATTTATATAGGAGGTCACAAACATGAACGACATTATTAAGAGCATTGAAGCAGCTCAGGTTAAGGCTGAAGTTGCAGAATTCCACGTTGGCGATACTGTTAAGGTATATGCTAAGGTTAAGGAAGGAAACCGCGAAAGAACACAGGTTTTCGAAGGTATCGTATTAAAGAGACAGCACGGTGGTGCAAGAGAGACTTTCACAGTAAGAAAGACATCCAATGGTGTTGGTGTTGAAAAGACATGGCCATTACACTCTCCAAACGTTGAAAAGATCGAAGTAGTTCGCTTCGGTAAGGTTAGACGTGCCAAGTTAAATTACCTTCGTCAGAGAACCGGTAAGAGCGCAAAGGTTAAAGAGCTTGTAAGATAATTCAGGTGACTGATATAAAAGCTTCGGGAGTTTCCCCGAAGCTTTTTTTCTTGCAAACAAAAACTCAAAATGCTATACTTAATTAGATAGCCTGAAAGGATGTGTTTAACCTATGGATATGTATATCAGCAACAAAAAACCGAAGTTTAAAAAGTTTTTTAAGTCGTTGCTTTTTTGGATTATTGAAATTGCCCTGGTGATTCTGGCGGCTTATCTGATTATTGAATATGCTGTTGAAAAAACAACCATGATGGGCAGTTCTATGAATACTACCTTAAATGACGGTGATAAAATCATTATCAACAAACTGGCATACATGAAGGGCGAACCGAAACGGAATGATGTTATTGTATTCAGCCAAAGTAAAAGCGGTCACGGATACCATAATATAAAACGTGTAATTGGCCTTCCCGGTGAAACAATAGAAATTTTAAACGGTGAAGTATATATCAATGGGGAAAAATATCAGGAAGAAATAAAGGGCCTGGAAACCATGCGCGTGGCAGGTCTGGCGGAAGAGGCGATTGTCCTTGGAGAAAATGAGTTTTTTGTCCTGGGGGATAACCGGAATTACAGCGAAGACAGCCGCTTTGCCAATATTGGTATTATTGTAAAAAGTGATATTATCGGAAAAGCATGGATCCGGTTGGAGCCGTTTTCCATTATTGACAAAATTAACCGACAGGAATATTAAGATAACCATTTGCGTTAAGGAGGAAAAATATGCATTATCAGTGGTATCCGGGACATATGTCCAAGGCAAAAAGACAAATGCAGGAAGATATTAAGTTAATTGATGTAATAATCGAGTTGGTGGATGCCAGAATTCCATACAGTTCCAAGAATCCGGATATTGATACACTGGCAAAAGGCAAAGACAGGGTGATTCTGCTTAATAAAGCGGATTTAGCGGATGAACGCGCTACAGCGGCTTTTAAAAAATATTATGAAGCGAAAGGCTTTCATGTATGCACCGTCAACTCCAAGGGCGGAAACGGAGTAAAAAATGTTATGAACACCGTACGCACTGCATGTAAAGAAAAGATAGAAAAAGACCGGGCAAGAGGCATTATCGGACGCCCGATTCGCGCCATGATTGTAGGAATTCCAAACGTTGGTAAGTCCACGTTTATAAATTCTTTTGCCGGAAAAGCATGTGCAAAAACCGGAAACAAACCGGGCGTTACAAAAGGAAAGCAGTGGATTCGGTTAAGTAAGGAATTGGAACTTTTAGATACGCCGGGAATCCTTTGGCCAAAGTTTGATGACCAGAAAGTAGGCCTTCATATTGCCATGATCGGTTCTATTAATGAAGATATTTTAGATCAGGTTGAGCTGGCAATTAAGCTTTTGGACTACATTATGACCAATTACAAAGGTGCCATACAGGCCCGTTACAATGTGGAGGAAGAAGGAAACGGCACCGGGATGCTTTCTAAGATTGCAGAAAAACGTGCCTGCAAAAAGAAGGGCGGAGAACTGGATTTAGAAAAAATGGCATCTTTTATTGTGGACGATTTCCGTGGAGGAAGAATCGGCAAAGTAACGTTGGAATGTCCGGAGGATTTTGAAAATAAAGCAAAGACTAAGGAACCGGAAACTACGAAAGCAGAGGAATAAAATGGATAAGATTTCAGAAATCAAGTCCGCGTTAGACAATGCGGATATCGCAGAACTCACTTTTGTTATGGAGCGTTATGCTTCTGATGAGAGAGAAGGCGTAAAAAAGCTTTTGGCAAGAAGCAAAAAGAAGCTGGATGCCTATGCTAAAGAATTGGAACGCACCGAAAACATGAAAATCTATGAACGGAAATATGCGGATTATTCCTACATCTGCGGCATTGATGAAGTGGGACGGGGACCTCTTGCAGGCCCGGTGGTTTCAGCTGCCGTTATCTTACCAAAGGACTGCAACATTTTGTACATCAATGATTCCAAACAGCTTTCCGAGCAAAAAAGAGAGGAACTGTACAATCAAATCATGGAACAGGCGGTTTCCGTGGGAATCGGCATTGTTTCCCATGAGCGTATTGATGAGATTAACATTTTGCAGGCAACCTATGAAGCCATGCGTCAGGCAGTGGGAAAGCTTAGTGTCACACCGGATTTGCTGCTGAATGATGCTGTAACGATTCCGGAACTTACCATGAAGCAGGTGCCGATTATCAAAGGTGATGCCAAAAGTATTTCCATTGCAGCAGCCAGTATTATAGCCAAGGTTACGCGAGACCGTATGATGGTGGAACTGGACAAGTTTTATCCCGAATATGGTTTTGCGGGAAACAAAGGCTATGGCTCTGCGCTACATATTCAGGCATTAAAAGAAGTAGGACCATGTAAGATCCACCGCCGTACGTTTATTAAAAACTTTACCGGCGAAACAGACTAACTGATTTGATTAAGGAGGGGCTTATGGAAGAAGATAAGAAGAATATAGCAAGTAAAACCGCCGTAGCCCTGTCCTATGAGGAAGGAGACCAGGCACCAAAGATTTTAGCCACCGGTAAGGGACATGTGGCAGAAAAGATTATCGAAGCGGCTAAGGAAGCCGATGTGCCGGTGCATAAAGACGAGAAGCTGGCAGCAACGCTGTCCAAGCTGGAAATCGGAGATTATATTCCTAAAGAGCTTTATGGCGTTGTGGCAGAAATTCTGGTATTTGTTGACCGGGTAGAAAGTGTGAAGAAGCATGCAAAATAAACGCAGCCTGGGAACAGAAAAAGAAGAGTTGGCAATTTCTTATCTGGAACAACAGGGGGTAACACTTCTTGCCAAAAACTTTTATTTTCATGGCGGAGAGCTGGATTTGATTGCCAAAGACGGAGAATATGTTTGTTTTATTGAGGTAAAATACAGAAAGAGTACAAGATTTGGTTTTCCGGAGGAGTCGGTTACTGCCTCCAAGCAGAAAAAAATCCTGCAGGGTGCCAAGGTATTTTTGTATCAGAATCATTATCCGGCGGACACTCCGTGCCGGTTTGACGTGATTTCTATTTTTAAGGATGAAATCCGCTGGATAAAGGATGCATTTATGTTTTGAAACAGGTAAGATAAGGTAAAAACGCTTTACAAACCAAAAGTGATATGGTAAATTAAACTGAATGAAGTAATTTTTAAAACCACAAGTGAGGTAAGATAGATGAGTAAACCAATTGTTGCCATTGTAGGAAGACCAAACGTTGGTAAATCCACCCTGTTTAATGTTCTGGCCGGGGAAAGAATTTCCATCGTAAAGGACTTCCCGGGTGTTACCAGAGATAGAATCTATGCAGAAGTAAACTGGTTAAATTATCAGTTTACCATGATTGATACCGGTGGTATTGAGCCGGAAAGTAAGGATATGATGCTGACTTACATGAGACAGCAGGCACAGACTGCCATTGATACCGCAGATATCATTATTTTTGTAGTAGACGTGAAGCAGGGCTTGGTAGATGCGGACTTTAAGGTGGCAGATATGCTCCGCCGTGCAAAAAAGCCTGTAGTACTTTGTGTAAACAAGGTAGATGACTTTAATAAGTACATGGCTGATGTATATGAGTTTTATAATCTTGGTATCGGTGATCCGATGCCTGTTTCTGCTGTCAATATGCTTGGTATCGGTGATATGTTAGACGAGGTTATCAAGCATTTCGGTGAGAAAGGTCAGGATGAAGCAGAGGATGAACGTCCTCGTATTGCGGTTGTGGGAAAGCCAAATGTTGGTAAATCCTCCATGATTAACAAACTTCTTGGAGAGGAACGGGTTATCGTTTCCGATATAGCCGGTACTACCAGAGATGCTATTGATACAGCGGTAACTTATAACAAAAAGGAATATGTTTTTATTGATACAGCGGGACTGCGTCGTAAGAGCAAAATTAAGGAAGAAATTGAGCGGTTCAGTATTGTCCGTACCGTGGCCGCGGTAGAACGTGCCGATGTAGTCGTGGTTGTCATTGATGCCACCGAAGGTATTACCGAACAGGACGCAAAGATTGCAGGTATCGCCCATGATAACGGTAAGGGTGTTATTATTGCCGTAAATAAATGGGATGCAGTGGAAGATAAGGATGACAAGACAATTTACCGTCATACGGAGAAAATCCGCGAGGTGCTTTCCTTTGTTCCGTATGCAGACATTATTTTCATTTCTGCCTTAACCGGACAGCGTATGCACAAGCTTTTTGAGCATATCGAAACGGTAATCCAGAATCAGAATATGAGAATCGGTACCGGCGTATTAAATGAAATTATGATGCAGGCAGTGTCTCTTCAGCAGCCGCCGTCCGATAAGGGAAAACGATTAAAATTGTATTATATAACCCAGGTGGCAGTAAAACCACCGACATTTGTCATCTTTGTAAATGACAAGGAAATTATGCATTTTTCCTATGTCAGATATATTGAAAACAAGATCAGAGAAGCGTTTGGTTTTTCCGGAACCTCTTTGAAGTTCATCATCAGGGAACGTTCGGAGAAAGACAGCAAATAAAGAGGAATACACTTGGAGGAAAAATCAATGTTATTGTTTCAGTCAATTTTATTATGCCTGTTAGCCGGTTATATTTTAGGGGGGATTTCCGGTGGTCACGTAGCAGGAAAACTCTACAAAACCGATGTCAGAGAACACGGCAGCGGTAATTTGGGAGCAACAAATGTATTAAGAACACTTGGGGTAAAGGCGGCAGTTATAACCTTTGCCATTGACGTATCCAAAGTCATTATTCCTGTGCTTATTGTGCGCTATGTGTTATTTCCGCAGTATGCACCGTTTTCCTATGAAAATCAGCTGTTGGTGCTCTATATTGCATTTGGAGCGGTGATCGGACATAATTTCCCGATGACGTTAAATTTCCATGGCGGCAAGGGCGTTGCCTGTCTGGCAGCAACAATCTTAATGTTCGACTGGCGGATGGCGTTGCCGGAATTACTGTTATTTGTGATTATTGTTGCGATTACCAAATATGTTTCCTTGGGCTCTATTTTGGTTTCCCTCTTTTTCTTTGGATGGATTTTCATTGTTCATGATGCAACGTTGCACATGGCATTAATTGCCGCGGCATTTCCGATATCCGTTATTATTATGCACCGTTCCAATATTGTACGTCTGGTTCATGGAACAGAAAATAAGATTGGTTCAAAAAAGAAGGAGGCCTAAAATGAAAGTAACTGTATTAGGGGCAGGCACCTGGGGAACTGCGCTTACCATTATGTTGGCAGAAAACAGGCATGAAGTAACTCTTTGGTCAAAGTTACCTCAGGAAATTGAAGCTTTAGATAAAAACCGTACGGAAATTAATAATCTTCCTGGTGCGGTACTTCCGGAATCGGTAGAAGTAACTACAGATTTAGAAAAAGCATTAAAGGGGCCGGAACTTATTGTTATGGCGGTGGCTTCTGTTTTTGTTAGAGAAACTGCAAAACGTATTTCCGGACTCATTCCGCAGGGAACGATTATTGTAAACGTGGCAAAGGGTGTAGAAGAAGCCACCTTAAAAACCTTAACCGAAGTGATTGAAGATGAAATACCTCAGGCAGAGGTGGCTGTATTATCCGGTCCGAGCCATGCAGAGGAAGTAAGCCGTAAAATTCCGACTACCATTGTGGCCGGAGCCAAAAAGAAAGAGGTTGCCGATAAAATTCAGGATACCTTTATGAATGAATTTTTCCGCGTATATACCAGTCCGGATGTCATCGGCATTGAGCTTGGCGGCTCTCTAAAGAACGTCATTGCACTGGCGGCAGGTGTTTTGGACGGCATGGGCATGGGAGATAACACAAAAGCAGCATTGATGACCAGAGGAATTGCAGAAATTTCCCGTCTCGGGGTTGCCATGGGCGGAAAATATGAGACTTTTGCAGGACTGTCCGGTATGGGAGATTTAATGGTAACCTGCACCAGTAA
>JAZQJL010000300.1:0-5184 GCA_045541595.1 Lachnospiraceae bacterium
GTTTTGTTAGGATAAAAACACAGCCTATTTTATTTTAAAAGAATAAATTACTTAACAGTAACGCTTGTGATGTGTGGGTTCACACCTTCGTACCAGTATAAGAAACCTTCCATGTCAACTACATCGCCAACCTTTAAGTTCTTAACAGCCTTGTAAACGTCTGTGGAACCATCGCAAAGGTAGGATTCTACTGTGAATGTGTAGGTGTTGCCGTCTAAGGAAACGTTGAAGTAAAGGTCGTCGCCGTCCTGGCCGGAACCATCCCACTTGTAAAGTGGCTCGGATGCAACAGTCATACCCTTGAATGCTACAAACATGTTCTGCTTCTTAATAAGCTCGGACTCGTTAGCAAGAAGGCTTGTAACGTCTGTAGCTTCTGCTACATACTTACCCTCTAAAATTTCGAAAGTACCGTCTGCAATTTCAATTTCACCGGAGAAATTAGCCTTGTAGCCTTTAACCTTAATCTTGGTACCGATTTCTAACTTTGCATAATCCGCTTCAGAACATGCCATGTTATATACAAAATAAGCGCCATCGCCATCCTGTAAATAAACAGTAGCTGTATCCTTCCACCAGGACTGCTTTGCCTGAACGTAAGCTTCGATAACAACTTCTGTGTCAAGAGCTGCTGCATCGTACTCAGCGTAGGTCATTGTGCCTTCGGACTTAGCGTTGATGTCTTCTGTATCCTTGTCACTGCAAGCTACACAGCCAAGAACCATTAAAACTGCTAAAAGTAATGCTGTAAATTTCTTCATGTTCATTCTCCTCTTCTTTTAAGAAAACTTTTTTTATGTAACCATAATGCAGAACAAACCTTTAAAATCTTTGGATGTTCTGAATCATAGAACCTATTATATCTAATTTTTTCAAGAAATCAATAGTCTATTCCTGATTTTTTCGATTTTTTATTACCTGGCAAAGGGCATAAAGGCCAATCAGCACCCACGCAGCCACCAAAACCGAAAGTAACAGTACGGCAGCTTTTGGTAACGGACCTAAGTCATCCTTTGCTGCATCCGCCGCGCCACTCTGGTTTTCCAGCTGGTCCAGACGATATAGGGAGATTGTATCGCTGTACAGTTTTTCCATGTAAGCTTCGTCCACCGTCTGGTTACGGCGCACCGCCTTTACAGTGTTTTCGATGAGCTGTCCCGCCGCATCACGGAGGGAGGCGGAACCGTTGAACACCGAAGTTACAAAGGTATTATTGATGTTATCCAGCAACAGGTTGGTGGCCTTTAGCTTCACTTCGTAGTAAAGTTGATTATCTTCACCGGCCCGGGACAAATAGTCCTGATACTCTGCGCTTGCTTGTGCCTTGCTTGTTACCGGCGCATAGCCCTCCGTCTGGGAGTAGGCAATCTGCACATCGTTGGTCAGTAAAAACTGCATAAACAGCCAGGAGGCCAGCACTTCCTGCGGGTCGGATTTGTTGAAAATACACATGGACGGACCCTGGGAAATCATCTGCGGATTTTCCGTATCAAACTGCGGAA
Organism: Lachnospiraceae bacterium; assembly: GCA_045541595.1. Taxonomy (GTDB): domain Bacteria; phylum Bacillota; class Clostridia; order Lachnospirales; family Lachnospiraceae; genus SIG299. The sequence goes on from JAZQJL010000300.1 coordinate 1,503, forward strand.
GCTCCATAACCTCAGTTTCAAACTCCACAATCTTTTCTTCTGCAATGTCGCACAATGGCGCCTCGGTACCCATCCAGGTGGCACCGGCCGTGGAATCAATAGCGAAGATACACTGTCCGGCATTTAAGAAATTCGCCGGATAGCTGGAAATCTTAAAGGTGGAGAAAGCGCGGGTAGCGCCATGCTCTGCCACGGTATATAAGAGCTCCTTTGTAGTATCGTTGAACAACAGGATGTCGCCCTCTGCGGTGGAATAGCCCGCGTTTTTCTGGCGAAGCATCTGAATCATCATGTTGTCGGTAGACTTATAAATAAACGGAATCAATACCTTTTGACCGTTAATCAGGAAGTTGCCGTCTGCATCCTGGGCCATGGCTGCCTCAGAAACCTCCCAGATGAACTCCCAGGTCAGTTTTTCCGGCAGGGTGTAACCAAGCTTCTCCACAAAGGTTTTGTTAATGTAGCATGCCTCGGTGGAGCGCATGTAAGGGAGTGCATAATGATGTCCTTCAAAGGCACATTCCTCCAAAAACTTCGGAACGATTTCTTCTTTTTTGGGTGCATCAAACCGCACCTTGCTGCCTCCCAGGCCGTACTCTTCATCCACCAAAAGTTCATCTAACGGCACTACGGTGTTAACGCCGGTAAGATAAGTGGCAATATGGTCCGGATACGTAATACACACATTTGGTGTGGTATTGGTGGCAATGTTGGTAATAACGTCGTTGTAAATGCGGCCATAATCGGTGTAAAGACGAAGATTCACCTTGACGTTCGGGTACAGCGCCTCAAAATCAGCAATGGCCTTTTCATAAATATCCACCTGGGTGCGGTTGGTATCGTTTTTTGCCCAAAATGTAATCTCGTACTCTCTGGAAGCATCAAACTCCTCCGGCAGTACAAATTCGTCCAGGCCTCTGGAACCGTGACAACCGCCGGCTGTCGCCAGGCATCCCGCCATAGCCGCCAGCAGAACCACTTTGGACAAAAGCTTCTTCATAGTTTTCATCATCCCTTGGTACCTCCCCGGGACACGCCCTCCATGATTTTGTTGCGGAAGATCAAAAACAGCACGATAAGCGGCAGAGTAATTACCACAACTGCTGCCATCATGGCCGGAATGTTCTCTCGGCCAAAACCGTTTTCACGGATTTCCTGAATACCGTTGGACACCAGGAAGTAAGCGGTGTCATCGGTGATAAGACGTGGCCATACATAGGAATTCCAGCACTCAATCACCTTTAAAATGGTGATGGTTACCAGGGTTGGCTTAGCGATTGGAATCATGACTTTTAAAAGATACTTAAAGTCGGAAGTTCCGTCCACCTTTGCCGCCTGATACAGGTTGTCCGGAATTTGCTGGAAGGTCTCCTTCAGCAGGTATAAGTAGAATACCGACATGATGGATGGCAGAATCAGACCTGCGAAGGTGTTTCGCATATCCAGGTCGGTAATGGTAACAAAGTTAGTGATGATAACCAGCTCGTTTGGAATCATCATCATGGAAAGGAACAGCACAAACAGCGCATCCTTGCCCTTAAACTCCAGTCTTGCAAAGGCAAAGGCCGCCAGAGTGATCACCACCAGCATCACCGCCGTTGTAATCACAGTGAAAATCAGCGTGTTTAAGAAGTACTGCGCCAACGGCACCTGGGTAAAGGCATCCAGATAGTTCTGAATGGTTGGGTTGCTGGAATAAAACTTCGGGATATACTCAGAATTGTACTCACCGTAACTCTTAATGGAAGTCAGCACCATCCAGAAGAACGGAAACAGCACCACAATGCCCCAGAACGTCAAAAGCACATAAGTCAACGTCTTAACAATTCCCTGCTTCACTTTGACACGTTGTTCTATTTTTTGGTAGTCTATATTTTTCTTCATGTCAATTCTCCTAGTAATGCACGTTTTTCTTGCTTACCAACAGGTTGATGCAGGTAATGGTCAAAACAATGGTAAACAAAATAATAGCCGCCGCAGACGCATAGGGCGGATATCCGCCGCTGTCGCCGTAAAGCATGTCATAGACATAACCTACGATGGTATTCATTTCCGCCGCGTTCAGGTCGGTACCGAACAGCGCCACTGCATCACTGTATGCCTTGAACGCACCGATACATCCGGTAATGAACAGATAGAAAATCATTGGCGAAATCATCGGCAGGGTGATGCGCATAAAGGTACGGAACTTGGAGGTACCGTCCACCTTGGCAGACTGATAATAAGTCTCATCCACACCAAGCAACGCACTGGTGAAAATCAAAATCTTAAACGGAAGTACAATCCAAATGGTGTACAGGCAGAGCACAAACATCTTTGCCCAATACGGACCGTCAATGAAGTCCACGGTTGTGCCGCCAAAGAAACTGATAAGCAGGTTTACCAGGCCTTCGGTATACTCTGTTTTCTGGAACAGAATCATGAAAACCAGACCAACGGCCAGCGTATTGGTTACGTACGGCAGGAAAAATACCGTCTGATATAAATTTCTAAGCCGGTCGATGGAGGCCAGTGCCACGGAAAGCAGCAGGGCAATCAATGTGGACAGCGGTACCGTTATAGCCACCAGAATAAATGTGTTTTTTAAGGCCTGTAAAAAGTACGGATCCCGAAGCACATATTTGTAGTTATACGCGCCCACCCCAAAGAAGGTCTGAGAAGCGGAATTATACCCCTCCTCAAAGGAATAGATAAATACATCAATTAACGGATATACCATGAAGACTCCGAGGAACACCAGCGCCGGCAGTAAATACAGCCAGCCCTTCATTGGCCCCAGGTCGATTTTTTTCTTTTTCATCGTCTGCACTCCTTATGTATGTGGAATATTAAACCAACTTATATCATAGCACAAGCCTTTTGATTTTTCAATGCGGCAGTTTTCTTCTGCCGACTCAGCCACTCAGAACTTTAAAAAGCAGGCATATAGGTGCTCTTAGGCAAATATATTTGCCCGAGTCACCTACACGCCTGCTTTTAGCGCTTATCCTACATGTCGTTCAAATTTCTTAAAATCTAAAATCTTCTCAATCTCCTTCAGGGCATCCGCCGGGATTTCAAATCCGCTGGCTGCCAGGTTACTTTCCAACTGGGAAACCTTGCTGGCTCCGGTGATGACACTGCTGATGATGTTTTCTCTTAAAATCCAGGACAGAGCCAGAACCGGCATGGAAACGCCCAGCTCCTCAGCAATTTTCTTTAACTGATCCACCTTGCCGAGATTCTCCTCGGTAAGAAGATTGTTAATCTGCTTATCTGCCTGATGGGTCGCTCTGGAGCCTTCCGGATATGGCTGGTTTAAACCGTATTTTCCGGTGAGCAGGCCCTGGGCCAGCGGTGAAAACGGAGTGATACCGATGCCGTATTTCTTGCACACATCCATAATTTCATGCTCAATGTAGCGGTCCATCATGTGATACTGTGGCTGTACCACCGTCATCGGATGCAGGCAGTACTTCTCAATAATGCGCTGTGCCTCTTCCAGACGGGCAGCGCCCCATTCCTCGCTGACACCATAGTACAGAATTTTTCCCTGAGTCACCAAATCACTCAGCACCCGCAGGGTTTCCTCCATTGGGGTGGTTGGATCGAAACGGTGACAAAAATACATGTCCACGTAATCCATCTGCATGTTTTTTAAAGTACGGTCGATGTTCTCCATAATGTGCTTTCTGGACAGGCC
>JAZQJL010000301.1:0-14528 GCA_045541595.1 Lachnospiraceae bacterium
GGCAGCAGTAGCAGCAGAGGATAAGGCTCTTGCTGTTGCTTACCAGAACGGTATGGCAATCACAGAAGTGAACCTTAAGAATGTTGGAAGCACTGAGGATTTAAGATTCCTCTATGCTCCTGCAAATTGGAAGGAATTAGGCGCAACCTGGTCCTCTTCCAACAATAACGTTGCTACCGTTGATGAAAACGGTTTAGTAACAGCAGTTGCAGCCGGTTCTGCAATTGTAAGCGTAGCTATTGGTGCAGAAAGCGCATCCGTAGTTGTAAATGTAGTTGATCTCCCTGTTTACACAGCTACCATGGGTACTGCTGAAAACAGAAACATCACAGAGTACACATTAGAAGAAGTTGGCGATACAATCGACCTTGCTTTCTTCGGTATCAAGGACTACAGCCTTGACGATTTCGGTTTTGGCCTTCCAAGATATATGTGCAAGTGGACATCCACAAACCCAGACGTTGCTAAGGTTGACGAAAAGGGTCTCGTAACAGCAGTTGCTCCTGGTAAGGCACAGATCACTCTGATCGTTGCTAACTACAAGACAGCTGTTGAGCACGCTGTAGATGGATGCTGGATCACAGTTCCTGAAGTTGAAGCTCCTGTAGTTGAAGAGCCAGAACAGAACATCATTCCAGAGTTCAACAAGACTCAGGATGTTGTAGAAGTTCTTCTTCCAAGCGCAGCTGGTCTTACAAAGGATAACGTTAAGGTATTCCGCGTATTCACAGCAGACGATGACTATACAGGTGACGGTAACCTTGACGACTTCGGTGCAGACAAGGGTTATGAGTCCGTATACGTAGAAGCTGTTAACTTCAACAGCGCAACAGGTAACTGGGATGTTAAGACATACGATGATTTCATCGATGGCGCTACTTATGAAGTTGTAGTTCCTAAGTATGATCCAGAACGTTTCACTGCTTCCGTAGGCGATGTAGCTTACATCGAAGTATTCGAAGTTGGTACCGGTGCTGTTCTTCCATCCGGTTATGACCTTCCTGCAGTTCCTACTCGTGTAGATGCTGTCCTTAAGGATAAGAACGGTGTTGACGTTACAACACGCGTTGTAAACGGCGTTCAGAACGACGATCCATCCAACTTAGTATTCTGGTTAAAGGATACATCCAACAACTATGCTATGACCGGTTATGACACTGTTGAGTTCTATGAAATGGACAAAGCATATGCTATGGCTACATTCGATAACAACGGTACTCCGGTTGACTCCGCAGTTCCATGTGAACTCGTTCCATCCGCAGTTGAAGAGTACGGCATCAAGAGAGTTGTTTCCTGGACACTCGTTAAGTATGTAAGAGACGGTCAGGGTCAGATTACCGGCGTTGAAGAATTCAACTGGACCGCTCCTGTTACTAACGTTCCTGCAGGTGAGTATGACTACGTTATCGCTACTCTCTTAGAGGATACAAGAGGTAACTACTTCACAACATGTGAATGGACTACAACAGCTAAAGCTCCTAAGGGTATTAAGTACGGTAACAACACCGTTTACTACACAGAAGATCCACTTGAACCATTCTGGATTTATGGTTACAGAGTAGAATACAGAGCAATGGACCCAGATAAGATGCTTGTTGAAACCTACGGTGACATCGCATCCTACGAACAGGGCAAGGCTCGTTACGCTCTCTACTTATACAACCAGTTCGAAACTGTTGAGAGAGAATTCATTAAGGAACTCTACTCTCAGTATGTAAACGTTTGTCATCCAATGGAAATGACAGACATGAAGGCTACTCCAGCTGTTACTGTATTCATGAACACAGAGCATGACGATGACAGACTTGACAGCCTTGTTGATGCAGAAAATGCATACTACAGCATCTGGTCCAAGAGCTCCTTCGATGTTAAGTTATTAGACATCCACAGCACATCCGCTAAGGAAGTTCTTGCTAAGCCGGCACATGCTGAAGAAGCTTTATTTACAGTAGAATTAGTTTCCCCAGCAATCACTGGTGAAGGCACATTATATGATGACTTAAAGACTCTTGTTGCTTCTTGGGAAACTGACTTAAATGCTTCTGACGCTAATAAGACTACAATCGGTATCGAAGCTAATGATTTCGTAGATCTTTACGAGAAGAGAAGCCAGATTAAGATTAAGATTACAGAAGCTATCACAGGTAAGACTCAGTATGTAAACATTACATTAAAGAGACCTGAATTAGATGCTAACGGTTCCGCAGTTGTTGGTACTATCAATGAGTACAATGACCTTTTAGGTGTTATCGTACCTTATGAAAAGTACATCTTAAGCAACAAGTCTCTCAATGTAGCTCAGCATGACTACAAGGCAGCTGATTACAACTTAGTACTTCTTCAGCCTGATAAGAGCGGTAACTACATTGGTGTAGAAAACAACCTTTACATCTCCACAGTATTAAACCCTGTACAGGCTGGCGAACTTCTTAATACAGAAGGCAATGAAGTTGCAGATGATGATACAGAATTAAAGGCTGGCGACAGAGTAATCATCGTTAAGGGTCCAGACGGAAAGATTTATGCTGACATTACAGCAGACTACAAGAACCCTAATACAATGAAGGCTCCTGCAGGCTTCGAGCTTCCTACTGTTGCAACAGGCTTCGGTGTTACTGTAGCTAATGCAACTAAGGTTGACGGTAAGGACGTAACAGCAGGCGTAACAGCAGCTGACGGTTCTACAACATTCAACCCACTTCAGTACTTATTCTCCTTCGCAGCAGCTGGTACTGACGGTGCATACGCAGGCGAAGAAATCGTATTTGCTAAGACTGGCAGATACACAGCAACTATTAAGACTGTTGATTCCGTTGCAGCTGACGGTAAGATTACCTTCACTCAGAGTGCAGGTTTAACAAGCACTGTTTACATCAACGTTACTAACGACAATGCACAGGCTACTATGACTAACCGTAACTTCACACGTGTTACTGATACAGAAGTTGCTCTCTATACTTTAGCTGGCAACTCCGCTAGTGGCTACGATTGGGATGGTCAGTTCGATCATGGTAAGATTACTGTAAACGCAGAGTACGGTGATGCAGATGAAGTTAAGGCACTTATCCTTGCAGCATTCAAGTTTAACGTTCCTAACGACACAACATTAACAATTGACGATATCCTTTACTACACATACACTTACACCGGTTCCAACAAGCAGGTTGTTATCAACTCTGTAACATTCAAGGTTCCAGCTAAGGGTAATGCAGGTCTTTGGTATCGTTCCACAGCAACTGTTAACAAGTCCTTAACATTCGAATTAGAGTAATTAAAGACTTACACAGTTTGTGTGACTAACTAAAAACAATTCAAGGGCGTTCCCGCGAGGGAGCGCCCTTGTTTTATATTACTCTACAAAAGTAAAAGACCGCACGGAGCGGTCTTTTTTCATTACTCTCACACTACTTTCCATGTTGTTCTTGAGCAAAGGCAACAGCTGGCAAGGACACGTGGTTCTGATTATGCAATCTTTGCAAAACTAAATATCGAATGTTTACATTAACAAACATCCGTGGTATACTATAGTTACTCGGAAAGGTGGTATGTAAGATGATTTCGTATAAAAAGTTGTTTTTACTGATGGAAGAACATGAAATTTCTAAAGAAAAAATCAAAAAAGAGATAGGCCTCTCCTCTGCTACTATGGCGAAACTTGCCAAGAATCAAGAGGTTGCCATGTCAACAATACAAGCCCTCTGTAATTATTTTGATTGCCAGCCGGGAGCTATTTTATCCTATGAAAAGGAAGTCGATGAGAATAGCCTCCTGTTTAAGTTCCGGGACGAGCAAAGCATTAAGCTGAAGGGTGGACTGTACCACCAAACACAGATAAGATTAGCATATAATTCTAATCATATGGAAGGAAGCAGGCTCACCGAAGATCAAACCAGATGCATATATGAAACACAAACCATAGGCATTACGGATGGTTCCGAAAAAGTCGATGACATCATCGAAACGTTAAATCATTTCCGATGCTTTGACTACATCCTGTCAGTGGCAGACAAAGAGTTATCGGAAGAGATGATAAAGCACATCCATTTGATATTAAAAAATGGCACCACAGACAGTCAGAAAGAATGGTTTGCAGTTGGCGATTACAAAAAAAGACCCAACATGATAGGCGATATGACCGAAACAACACATCCGTCAAAGGTCGCCACTGCGATAAAGAATCTGTTAAAAGAGTACAGGGAATGCGGCAATGTAACCTTTGAAGATATTATCGATTTTCATTATCGATTTGAAAAAATACATCCGTTCCAGGACGGAAATGGCCGGGTTGGAAGACTAATTATGTTTAAAGAATGCCTGAAGTATAATATCGCTCCGTTTATTATTGATGATACGTCAAAAGAATTTTACAGAAGGGGATTGATGATGTATCCGGAGGAGAAGGGTTATCTGCTGGATACTTGTCGGGCATCACAAGATGAGTATAAGAAGCTATTAGAGTATTTTGAGTATATATAAGTTTCTAAAACAAATATTAAACCAAGGGCGCTCCCTCGCGGGAACGCCCTTGAATTGTTTTTATTCAGTTACACAAACTGTGCAAGCCTTTGATTATTCGAAATCGAATGTTAAGGACTTGTTAACAGTTACAGTGGAACGATACCAAAGACCTGTGTTACCCTTAGCCGGTACTCTGAATGTTACAGAGTTGATAACAACCTGCTTGTTGGAACCGGTGTAAGTGTAGGTGTAGTAAAGAATATCGTTCCACTCTAATTCCTTATCGAACTTGAATGCACTCATGATAAGCTTCTTGGTAGCTTCGTCATCGCCGTATTCAGCGTTGATGGTGTATCTGTCATCATGATCGAAGGAACCAGCAAAGTTATAAGTGCTGATGGATGTATCTTCAACACGTGTAAGAACACGACCTGTGTAATTTATAGGGGCATTTCCGTTAGATACAGTAACTTTAACTGTGCTTGTTAAACCATTGCTCTTAGTGAACTGAATGGTGTTATAAGCTGGGTTAGCATTAGCTGTTACATTATAAGTCTTCTCGCCAGTAACCAGCTGTTCTGGAGCTAAAGTGGATTTATCTACATAAATACCATTTCTCAATACATGAGTACCAGCATTATTGGCATCTTCTTCGTATAAGTATTCATTTGTATCAATGAACTTAACAGTCTTGATTGTTAATGTGTATGTGCCAGCCTTCGCGTAAACGGTTTCACCGGTAACACCAACTGCACCAACTGTTGCTGGATTTAATGTAGTAGTAGCAGAATCAGCAAAGCCAAATACAAACTGATTTACTTCGTCAAAATTAACATTGGTAAGTTTCTTGCCATCAACAGTGTCGGTAGTGTCTACGTCAACAAGCATACCGGTTGTTAAGTATGGCATAGAATATGTTTCCGGAACCTTTGTTGTGTAAGCTGGGTTCTTGTAAGTGCCATATACGGTTGCACCTGTCTCATCAACATAAGATGGGAAAATCTTTCCGTCTGGTCCCTTAACGATAAGAACTCTGTCACCAGGCTTTAATGTAGTACTGTCTTCTACATCTGCAAGTTTCTTAACATCAAGTTTGTTTGCAACATAAATATTGTTTTCTACACCAATCTTGTTATTGTTCTCGTGTGGCTCACAATGGATCATATGACAGAACTCTGAGATAAAATGAAGTGAATTTTTCTGCCGAAATACACAATATTTTGGTGTATCATGGAAGTTCTGACACAAAATGGACACATAAAAAACATAAAAGTACCCTTGGAATATTTACCAAAATGGTATATAATAGTATCCGTATAAGGGAAAGACCATATATTTTTATGAAAGGAGATAATTCTTATGAAAAAACAGTTCAAAAAAATTGCTTTGGCTGTTATTTTTTCCATGGTGGCAGCTCTGTTTGCCCCTGCAAATCAGGTAGCGCAGGCGGCATCCAAGACCTTCACCTATGCGGAACAGATCACAGGTGACAAAGTAACAACCTTAGTAATGGACAAGGGAGAAAAAATAGACTTAAAGTTTATAGGTGTATCTAACTGGAAAACCTATAGCTACAAGTGGGCATCCTCCAATACAAAAGTAGCGGTGGTAGACTCTGCAGGTCTTATCACGGCAGTTGGTAGCGGTGTTGCCACCATTAAGTTAAAAATCAGTGGCGGAGACGGCACCGAATATACTTCCACCGGTGTAACGGTTTACGTTGGCCAGAAGCAGGAGGTAACCATCGGTACCGCAGCTACGGAAGAAATCAAGTCTTACGTGGTTGAAATGGGCAAATCCGTTGTTTTAAAGGCAAACGGCATTGCAGATAACGTAGGTGACAGATACACCTTCAACTGGAGCTCCACAGATACCAGCGTTGCAAAAATCAGCAGCAACGGTGTAATTACTACCGTGGCTCCGGGTCTTACGGTTATCCAGCTTTCCGTAACCAAAAAGTTTAGCGGAGAAGTGTTCACAGCAACTCCAATTGCATTGCAGGTAACTGCAAAGGGTGCAACTACGGTTACTTCCACACCAACACCTAAGCCGACAACAGGTGCAAATGTTACAACAACCCCAACGCCATCTCCGGCGGCAACGAATGGCAGTTATACGGTTGCGGTTACTTCTGACAGAACCATCACCTTAACCTTCAAGAACAGAGTGGCATATACCGTAAATGATGTAACTCTTAGTCAGGTACTTGACGCAGACGACGACATCCTCATCAAAATGGACTTAGAGTCTGCAGAGCTGGATTCCACCGGCAAGATTATGACCATCACCACACAGGATGTGTTAGAAACAGATACATACAACGTTAAGGTTGGTACAGCCGATAACGGCGTTACTTTCCCGGTAACCATCGGTGATCCAAACAAGCTGGTACTTTCTTATTCCTGCCTTGGTAAAGACGGTGTGGCATATGTTTATGACGAAGAAGTAGGTCTTGATGTTCCTGTAACATTAACTTACAAGCTTTACTATGATGATATTGACGTAACAGAATCCTATGCAAACGAAGGATACGCTTATTACGACCTGGTTTCCCCAACAGATTCCGAATATGTCATGCTGTCCGGCGAACAGCTGTATTTCTACTCCAACAGAGTAACAGCAGCCGTTCAGGCAAACTATACATACTATAACAGCAACGGTGTGGAAAAGGAACTTAAGGCAAGCGTAAGCATTAAGGCCCAGTCCCTTGGTGCATATTCCATCACTAAGATTGTAAACTGGACCATTATCGATAACGAAAGCACAGCTGCTATTGACTGGGACAACCCTGTAAAGTCTGTTGTTGCCGATACCTACAATCATAAGATTGTTGTCTTAATTGCAGACAGCTACGGATATTACTATTCCACAGATCCACGTGGTGTAAACAAGGCAAAGAACATTTACAGCATAGACGATTCGGAAACATTGTTTGCAATGCAGGGTTACACTTGTACTCTCAGCGCATCCAACGATACCAATTACTTTATCGACAGTAGCGGCAGCTTATATACCTATGAAGCCGATTCCAGAGCAGCAGCAGTACTTACATTGCAGAACTATGATGCATGGACATCCGGTGAAAAGAGACTGGGTGCCTGTCAGTTTACCATTCTTGCAAAGAGCAAACTGAACAGCATTGTGCCGGAATCCACCAGCGTTACTCTGTTAACAACGGCTGAAAATAACGAAGACCGTTTCTGTACGGTAGATGTTCCTCTTATCATTACTGACCAGTATAAGGAAGAGTGGAAGGGTGAATCCTATTTTACGGTAACATCTTCTTCCTCCCTGTTAAATAACTACATTGACAGTGTGGCATCCGTTCAGAAGTCAAACGGCAAGTATGTATTACATATCGATGCAAGAGAAATGGTAAGTGCCGGTGTTTCTACCACAGCAACCTTCTATGTTACCGATACAGAAACAAACAAGAAATCTTCCGGAATCAGGGTTACTCTGAAGAATCCTGCGGCTTCCGACGGTACCATTGATATCAACAACTGGGATATTGGCATGAAGGAAAGCGTAATTTCCTATGGCGAAGGTAAAGAAAGTGATATTGCTGCACAGGCAGAGATTGAAATCTACCAGATCAGCAAAAACGGTTCCTACAAGGTTGGTCTTCTGACTACCGGCGAATATGATGAAAATAATAACAGAGTTTATGTTCAGATTCAGCCATCCACAGCTTACAGCTTCCCGGCATCCGAGTGTAGCGCAGGTGATATCTTTGTGCTTGTTACCGGTCCGGACGGCAAGATAGTAGAAGAAGGAAGCAGTTTGGAACTTGGCGCATATGTTGACGGCGACGGCAAGATAAAGATTAACGTTACCGGCAGTAGCTCTACCTTAACAGCTCTGAAAGCAGGTAAGTACACGGTAAGAGTAACAAAGATCAACAAGGTTTCCGGTAATTACGTTACCAAGACAACAAAGACCACAACCTTTACGGTGGAAGACAAGACCAAGGATGTGGAACTGGTTGGTTACAATAACAACAAGAGAACCAATAAGTCTGTATACGGTACAACCGACCCTACGTTAAAGGAAGTGGTTGCAGAATTGTTTGTATTCACTTTGGGCGGTGTTAAGTGGACAAACCTTACCGCAGATATGATTAACGAAGTAACCTGTGTTCCAATGGCCGTTGACGGCGCATACAGAATTACTTCCGTAGAGTTTATCATTCCTGCAGAAGGTGACAGTACCATTAAATACACAAAGACGGTAACCATCAATCAGACGGTTTACACAAACGCAAACTAATAACATAAAAAATCAGGGACCTTGAGTCCCTGATTTTTTTATCGTATTTTTATCGCATTTTCTTTTTTTATTGTGTTTTTTTGTATCCCTTAGATTCCTTTCTTGGTTTCTTTCGTTATTTTACTTCTACATAATCATTTACAGTAGCACTGTATTTTACATAAGTGTTGCTGCCTTCTGCAGTTTCTACGTAGAAATCAACGGACTTAACGAAGCATACACTGCCCGGCTTTAAGAGACCGCCGTCTTCTACTTTGTTTGCATTTACGGAAAGCTTGATGCTACCGTAGTCTTCGCTGTTGTCTAACAGGGTTTCGCCCAGCTTGAACTTAAAGCTTGCCATAACAAGGTCTTCTACACCGCCGTCAACGGAAGCGAAGGAGTTGGAACTCTTTCCTACGTAGGATAAGGAATCCTGGCTGTCCTTTACGGTAAGTGTTGCTCTGGATACCTGGCTGAGAGCGGAAGCCGCACCGTTTCCGGTACCGATACCCTTATAGATGGTTACTGTATAAGTGCCGGAGCCGTTCTTGCTCTTGTCCACTGTGTTGAGAGTAGAGCCATCCACTTCGGTTTCGGAAATGGCGGTTAACGGAATCCGAATAACAGAACCGTCGGTAACGGTAGTTTCAATGTTTGTGCTGCCCTTTGTTACGGTGTAGTAGTACTTGCCCGCTTCCATGTTGGAAAGGGAAGCTTCCTTCTTGGAAAGCTCTGCTACCTGAGCCTTTACGCCGTTACTTAAGAGGTATAAGGTTGCAGTTGCGAATTTTTCCTGATCGTTTTCTGTCTTTAAGTCGTCATCTCCGCCAAATTCAATCTTGTAGCCGGAGATTACCAGATTTTCATTCTTATCTAAAGCAGGTTTCTTTACTGTTACGTTAAAGGTCTTTGTCAGTGTGCCTGCCTTTACGGTGAAGGAATAAGAATAGCCGCTGGCACCGGATGGAAGGTTTTCTGCACTACCGGTGATGGTGAAAGTGTATTCGCCGTCTGCGCCTTCTACTGCGCCTACTACCGGAGCTGCAGTTGCACCGTTCGGAAGATTCTTTAAGTTGCTTGTGATTTCGATTTCCCCTTCAATCGGATCACCAAGCTGGTCTTTTAAGGTTACCTTAAAAGTAGCTTCATTAAAGCCGTTGCCGGATTCTGTGGAGATGATTTCGGAACTCTTGTCCAGAACCAGGCTGCTTACGGTTCTTGCAGGTCTTACAGTCACAGGAAGGACTGCAACAACCGTGGAAGTTGTGTTACCTGCCGGTGTGAAGTAAACAAGTACATTTACGGTACCTGTGCTGTTGGTCATTAAGGAACCATCCTCGGAAACGTACAGGATGGAGTTGTTGGTGGTTGCAAAGGAGAAGGTTCCCTTCTCGGCATCCATGGTGTCGGTGTAAACCGGCTGGCCCTTGGTATCGGTGAGCTTTGCAACAAGACGGAAGGAACTCTTTTCGTCATCGCCGAGAGCAATTACGGAAGAAGTCTTCTTCCAGTCGATGGATGCGCCTTCTGCAGCGCCGTCCTTTACAATAGTAGCTACCGGGCTGGCAGTGGCATCGATGCCGTAGGCAGGAGCCTTGGAGCTGACGATGGTTGCCACGGCCTTTGGACCTGCAATCGGCTCGTAGGTTTCCGGATCATACTGGCCGGTAATGTATTCAATCTCAACCTGGGCAATGGCATTCTCCGCATTGAAGAAAATCTTGCCGTCGGTAGAATCGGAAATCCAGAAATCACCGTTTTCGGATTCCTTTACAAGACTGAAGATTACGGCAGCATCCGGCTTATTCATTGCAGTTGCCGTAATGTCCACACCGTGCTTGTTTAAAAGCTTGTAAGAGATAGTTGTGTCGGAACCGGCATATGCCTTGTAGTTATCTCCGTCACAGCTCCAGGAGTACTGGATGCCTGCTACTTCACCAATAGTTGCAACAAAGTTTGCGGTTGCTTCACCATAGGTGAATCCGTACTTTGTGCCGTCAGTAAAGGTTACATAGGAGCTGAGAGTTGCAACGCCGTCCTTTACGGATTCCACCTTGATTGGGTAGGAAATCTTTACATCACCTACATAGTAGTAGAAGGAAAGCCCCTTTTCTAACTCTGCGGCAGTGATGTCCTTGTTATCAAAGGTCAGGGTAACTGCGGAGTCGCTGGTCTGACGAACGGTAAAGTCTTCAGATACTTCCACTTCAGCAGCCGGAATGGTAAATTCCACAGGAGTAACGGAGAGACTGTCGCCGGTAAGTCGGTTGATGATAGCAATGGTAACTGTTGCAGTACCCGGTGCCACAGGGGTAACAACACCGTACTTATCTACAGTTGCCACCTTTGGATTGGAAGAAGCCCACTGTGTAGCGTAAAGGGAAGTGGACCAGTTGGTAACGCCGTAGAAGTTTAAGTCCACGGATTCTTCCATCTCCAGTGTGTACTTATCAAAGGTATCTGTCTTGGAAGTACCAAGAAGAACCTTCATTTCAGGGAGCTTGCCGACGGTGATGGCAACACCTTCAGAAGCATAGGCGCTTCCGTCGCCGACATTGAGCTTGATAATGGCTTTACCATCAGAAATAGCAGTAACAACACCTTTATTGTCAACTACTGCAACTTCAGGGTTGGAGCTTGTCCAGGAAAGCGGGTAGTTCTTATAGTCACTTACGCCAAGGAATCTTAAGTCAACGGAGTGTCCCTGTTCCAGGGAGAGGCTGCTGACGGAGCCCCCCGTCTGATAAGCGTAGGTGAAACTCTTAGCTGCATAGACCGGGGTAATTGCCGGTGCAGCAGAAGAGATTACCAGAGCAGACGCTAAAAGGACAGCGCCTTTTCTAAGATTTGGTTTCATTGTATTTCCTCCTTAAGTAACAAGGAGCAAAAATTCAAAAAGTGAATAAAAATGCAACTTTGCGAGGAGAAGGGAAGGCCTTCCGAAAGGCCTTAAAAAAGGCCTCTGACACCAAACTGACACCAATTTTAAAAAAACATGGACAGTTTCTGGATTTCCTTTGACTGTACATCTTCCGTAACGTGGGTATACAAATCCATAGTCATTTCCAAGCTGCTGTGTCCTAAAATCTGCTGCACTACCTTTGGCGGAATTCCGCTTTCAAAGGCGCGCGTGGCGAAGGTGTGGCGCAGGGTATGCGGGGTAATCCGTTCAAAAACTACTGGTTCCCGGTGCTCTTTTGCTGCCCGGAGTTCTTCGTTCCGATTGATTTTCTTAACATAGTTGTTTAAGGTTTCTGCTACGTTTAAACCACGGACCGGACCGCCGTTTTTGGTGGTAAACACCAGGTCTTCACCGCCTTCCACAGGGCACCACTGCGCTCCCATGATTGCCTTTTCCCGATCCTGGGAAATCTTATGCTGTTTCAGCAATGCCAGAGTAGAATCCAAAAGGCGGATGGTACGGCAGCTGTTTTTGGTTTTTGGGGAATGGAACACATCGGACATCTCATGCTTCTGCACATCATGCAGGTAGACATAAGTGCGTTCCACAGTCAGTGTTTTGGCTTCGAAATCAATGTCGCTCCAGCGAAGTCCGGAGAGCTCACCGATACGCAGTCCCGTAGAAAGTCCCAGGATGCAGAGGAGCTCGTAACGGCTGCCCTGAATCGCTTCCAAAAAGATTTGCTGCTCCTGATAGCTTAACACCCGGCGCTCGGTTTTATCCCGCCGGATGGTAATGTTTTCGCAGGGATTATAGGAAATCATGCGGTTTTCCATAGCTTCCTTGAAAACGCTGTAAAGGATTGCCTTGGTTTTGGCCAGAGTATTGGCGCTGAGACCGTTTTTGGACATGTTATTCAGTAACCGTTGTATCATGAGTTTGTTGATGGAGGAAACATGCATTTTTCCAAAGGCCGGAGAGATATGGATTTTGTAAATTTCCATGTAAACACTGAGGGTATTTGCCTTTACGGTGTTTTCTTTAATCTCTTTGACCCAGGTCTGGAAAAAGGTATCCAGATTCATGTTTTGTGCATTGATGTAGATGCCGTGTTCCATCTCATATTTGGCATCTGCCATCTTCTTCTGAAGTGCTTTGATATCCCGGTCATACAGCGTAAAACGCTCTCCCTGGAAGGTAAACCGTCCCTGATATCTTCCGTCCGCGCGCTTCGAAATTCCCTTTGGCAGACGCCGTTCTTTTGTTGCATTTTCCATGATAATGCTCCTTTCCACTGAATGTAATCTAAAAATGCTTTTCTGATAGTATTTGTGCTTTTTTATTTTTCATGCCAAAGCTGACACCGAAACTGACATCAAAGCTGACACCGAAACTGACACCAAAACGGTATTTTACCGGCGTGAAAAATAAAAAGTGGAATGGGATGCGGCAAAAAATGGAAACAATAAAAAAGAACGAACCATAATGCGTTCGTGATGAAAAATACGATATAGTTATCTTAGAAAAATATCATGGAATTGTCAAGAAAAAATCGTACTTTGTGATTTACTTTTTGTGCCAGGTTCATTATAATAATAGTATCATGAGGTAGTATGCCTTTAGCAAGAAAAAGAAAGGTTTAGAATAACTATGTGGATTGCAGACGGTTGGAAAGAATATCAGGTGTTGGATGCCTCCGGTGGCGAAAAACTGGAGAAGTGGGGAAATTATGTCCTGCTTCGTCCGGACCCGCAGGTAATCTGGAATACGGAAAAGAAAATTCCGGAATGGAAAAAATTAAATGCGCATTATCATAGAAGCAGCAAGGGCGGCGGCGATTGGGAATTTTTTGATTTGCCAAAGCAGTGGGACATCCATTACAGGGATTTAACCTTCCACCTGCAACCCTTCAGCTTTAAGCATACCGGTTTGTTTCCGGAGCAGGCAGTCAATTGGGACTGGTTCAGTGAAAAAATAAAAAAGGCAAAAAAAGAAAATCCAAACAGGGAAATTAAAGTGCTGAATCTGTTTGCCTATACCGGCGGTGCCACCGTGGCAGCGGCAAAAGCAGGCGCGGCAGTTACCCATGTGGATGCTTCTAAGGGTATGGTTACCTGGGCAAAGGAGAATGCAGCTTCTTCCGGCCTTGCAGAGGCACCAATCCGTTATATTGTAGATGACTGTGTTAAGTTTGTGGAAAGAGAAATCCGCCGCGGCAACTTTTATGATGCGGTTATCATGGACCCGCCTTCCTACGGCAGAGGTCCTAAGGGTGAAATCTGGAAAATTGAAGAAAGCATTCATGATTTTGTCAAGCTTTGTACCGGAGTGTTAAAGCCGGATCCGTTATTTTTCCTGATTAATTCCTACACCACGGGCTTACAGCCGGCGGTATTAAGCTACCTGCTTGGCATGGAGTTGCAGCAAAAATTCGGTGGCATGGTTGCCTCCGATGAAATCGGCCTGCCGGTAAAGTGCAACGGACTTGTGCTTCCGTGCGGAGCTTCCGGAAGATGGCAGAAAGAGGATTAATTTATGTTTAAGAAAAAGCTGGGCTTTTTGCTCGGAGTCATGATTTTACTGTCCTTGGCAGGATATCTGGTATGTCTGCCGGCCGGTGGCAAAAAACAGTTAAATACGGGGGAAGAGCACCTGGTGGTCACTTCCTTTTATCCAATGTACATTCTGGCAGAAAACCTGACGGAAGGTGCAGAAAATATCCGTGTTATCAATCTTACGGAAAATCAGACCGGCTGTCTGCATGACTATCAGCTGGCCAGCCGGGACATGAAGCTGCTGTCTCAGGCAGATGTGTTTTTGATAAACGGAGCCGGCATGGAGCTTTTCATGGAAAAAGTAATAGAAGGAAATCAGAATCTGCCGGTAATAGAAGCTTCCCACGGCATTACTTTGCTGG
>JAZQJL010000302.1:0-1690 GCA_045541595.1 Lachnospiraceae bacterium
AACTCTTCCTCCGTGGAAGGAACCGCCGCCTGGGCCAGCTGGGTGTCGTGTCCGCAGACAGAAATCACCGGACAGGGCTCCACACCTAATTCTTCGCAAATTTGCGGTGACAGCATTCCTGCCTTGGTACCGCTGTCCGCAATATCCGGAAACAGGCTCCGGTTCAGGCCCAGGGCCTCTATAATTTCGTCGGACCAGCATTTCTTTTTTACATCAAACAGCTGGGTTGTGGACGCAATGGACATTTCTGCCGAAATCTTTCCGGTCAGAAAATATACAAACAAATCCGGCATCATCAGCATCTTATCCGCCCGTTCCAGAAGTTCCGGACGATGCTTTTTTAAAGACAGCAGCTGGAACAACGTGTTGATGTTCATGGTCTGTATTCCCGTAATGGAATACAGTCTTTCCAAAGAAATATACTTCTCGCATTCCTCCACCATGCCGTTTGTTCTGCTATCCCGGTAATGCACCGGATTTTCCAGAAGCTTGCCGTCTTTGTCAATCAGGGCAAAATCCACGCCCCAGGTATCAATGGCAATACTGTCAATCTGGCCGACCTGCTTTGCTTTTACTATGGACTGCTTTATTTCGTGGAATAAGCGCAGTACATCCCAGTACATGGTATCCCCCACCGTTACCGGGTCGTTAGAGAATCTGTGTACTTCCTTTAAGTCAATCTTTTCCCCGTCAAAGCTGCCAAGAATTGCCCTTCCGCTAGAAGCGCCAAAGTCAATTGCCAATACCGTTTTATTCTCCATAAATTTTACCTACCTGATGTTTTTGTACAAAGGACCGTATGCCGCACAGGCTCTGTAATCCTGTCCTTCTTTGTCCATACCGAAGGCATTCCATGCTGCCGGGCGGAAAATCTTTTCCTCGTCAACGTTGTGCATGCATACCGGAATTCTGAGCATGGAGCAAAGGGTAATCAGGTCGGCACCGATATGTCCGTAGCTGATGGCTCCATGATTTGCGCCCCAGTTATTCATCACGTCATAAGCGGTCTTAAATGCACCCTTTCCGGTAGTAATTGGTGCAAACCAGGTGCAAGGCCATGTGTAGTCTGTTCTCTTCCAAAGCTTGTCGGAAACCTCTGCCGGAAGCTTCACGGTATAGCCCTCTGCAATCTGTAGCACAGGACCCACGCCCTTTACCAGATTTAAGCGAATCATGGTGCAAGGCATTTCTGCTTCCGTAAGGAATCTGGAGGAATATCCGCCGCCCCGGAAGTAACCGTTGTCTGCCGCATTCCAGGTGGTTGCCGCAAGAATGTTTTCCATATCCTCTTCCGTTACTTCGTACCAAGGCTTCATGCAGCCCTCTCCCTTGGCATTCTTCGCCTGGCCGTTGGCGTCCAGACATGCCGCACCTGAATTGATCAGGTGGATAAAGCCGCCTGCTTCCTTTGCTTTTCCTTCGATTTCATATCCGGTTGCCTTCTTTACCGCCTCCGGACTCCAATAAGTACGTACATCCGCAAAAATCTGCGCCGAATTGGTAAGAAGCTTCATAAACAGCATGCCGATACCGTTCAGCACGTCGTTCTCCGTAGCAAGAATGTACGGTTCACGGGCGCCGTTCCAGCCAAAGGAGGTATTGAGGAGTGCTTCCGGAAAATCGCAGTTCGGATAAAAGTCGGTCCACTGTCTCTGTCCCTGGAAACCTGCCGCAATAGCATTATGCAAGT
>JAZQJL010000303.1:0-6095 GCA_045541595.1 Lachnospiraceae bacterium
TTAACTTTGTGGGTAAGATTGACGGTGTGGCATTTGACGGCGGTACCGATAATTCTGAAGCCGGTACTGACCTGAAACTTGGCTCCAACCGGTTTATTGACGGCTTTGAAGACGGCCTTATCGGTGCAGTTGCAGGTGAAATCCGTGATTTAAACCTGAAATTTCCTGAAGATTACGGTAAAGAAGAATTAAACGGTAAGGATGTTGTATTCACGGTAACAGTAAATGCCGTTAAGGAAGAAGTTGTTCCTGAATTAACAGACGAGTTCATCCAGTCCGTGTCTACAGAATATAAGACGGTAGAAGAATACACAACAGCACTTCGCGAAGCTTTAAATTACGAAACTTACTACGAGCAGGTAACAGAGCAGCTGATGGCTTCCAGTACGGTTGAAAAGTACAATGAAAAAGAAGTGGCTGCAGAAAAGCTTGCCAGAATTGAATATTATACAAACTATGCTACGTATTATGGCTCTTACTATGGCTTTGATACCGAAACTGCAATTCAGTACGTTTTGGGCTTCGAATCCACAGAAGCTTTTGAAAAAGAAATGGGTGAATATGCATACGATATCATCAAGAATCAGATGATTATCGAAGAAATTGCAAAAGCTGAGAAGATTAAAGTTACCAGCGAAATATACAACACTAAGGTGGCAGAATTAGCAGAATCCTACGAATACGAAAGCGTGGAAAGCTTCCTGGAAGCATATGAGGAAGAGGACATCCGCCTTTCCATCCTTGCAGAGCTTGTAATGCAGTTTGTTATCGATAATGCAGTAATTACAGATCCACAGTAAAATCAAAAGGATATTCCTAAACGGGATATCCTTTTTTCTTGCATACTTTGCTGTTTACACGTATAATAAAAGTGTTTCTATAAGATGAATATACTTTTGGGGATGAGGAGGTTATGTTACATGAAACTGATTTATATTATTGTAAGCAGTGATGACGATGACAGGGTAATGGAGCAGCTGAACAAGCATGGATTCAGCGGAACCAAAATGGCTACCACGGGAGGCTTTTTACGCTCCGGAAACACCACTCTGCTGGTGGGTACGGAAGCAGAAAAAGTGGATAAGGTCATTGAAATCGTAAAACAGGAATGCGGTCCGAGACAAAGAATCACGGCAAATACTCCGCCAACGGTAGGCTCTGTGAACAGTGGTTACGTATCCTATCCGGTTATGGTGGATGTGGGTGGCGCAACCATCTTTGTCATGGATGTAGAAAAATACATAAAAATTTAAAGCAGGGGAGTAACCATGGAGTACGGCCTGGCAATTGATATCGGAACAACTAATATAAAGTTTGAAAAGATTTGTATGAAAAGCGGGGAAGTAACCGGAAAATATCAGCAAAAAAATTCCCAGCGGCAATACGGCGGAGATGTGCTGTCCCGCATTCATCATGCCTGCCATGGTAAGAAAAATGCATTACAGGAACTGGTTCGGCAGGACATTCTTTCCGGAATGCAGGCACTGCAGGCAGAGAAACCTAAGGCAATTGCCATTGCCTGCAACACTACCATGATGGCACTGCTTTGCGGAGATGACCTTACGGGAATGCAGGATTATCCGTTTACACCGCAGCGCCTTGTGATACCAAAGCGGGAGGATATTCTGATTGCTCCGGCGGCCGGGGCGTTTCTCGGCGGTGATGTGGTGGCCGGAATTTCTGTTTTGCCTAAGGACACAGAATCTTATTTTTTTATTGATCTTGGAACCAACGGGGAAATTGTCCTGAAGGCGGGCGACTGCCTTCTGGCCGCATCAGCGGCGGCAGGCCCGGCGTTTGAATATATGGCGGATGCCGAGGGCAGTATGCTTTTGGAGGCCCTTCGGGGAGCCTGTGAAAGCGGTGCGGTGGATGCAACAGGTTTGCTCTCAGAGGAGTGGTTTGACGGGGGATATTTGTGGAAATCAAAAGAGAATAACCGGGACTTTTTACTGACGCAGCAAAAAATCCGGGACTTGCAGCTGGCAAAGGCTGCCATTCAAACCGGAATAGAATTTTTGACGGAACAGTACAAAGAACAAACCGGAAAGCCCTTTGTGCCGGAGAACATCTATCTGGCCGGAGGCATGGGGGTGGTTTCCGAAGAGGCCTGTCTTAGCATCGGTATGCTGCCGGAAGCATTCAGAGGCAAGTGTGTTTTCCTTGGAAACACTGCCTTACAGGGAGCGAAAAAATTGCTTTTGCATCCCGAAAGCTTTGAAGAACTGCAGATGCTGGCTGACAAAATTCAGGTACACAATCTGGCGGCATGGGAGAACTTCAATGAAAGATTTATTGAGAATATAAATTTTCCGGTAAAGGAACAAAAACGCAGGAGGCTTTGATAAGCTCCTGCGTTTTATTTTTACTCTTCTTCTTCGTCATCGCCCATAAGATCGTCGAATTCTTCTTCGTCCAGCAGCTCGTCGAAAGCATCGGATACGATTTCAAATTCTTCGTCATCTTCGATATTCTGTAAGTCGATATCTTCTCCGTCTTCAATGAAACGATAAAGATAAATTTCACTTTCCGGTGTGGCATCTGTAGGCAGCAGGGCAATGTACATCTGCTCTTTGCCGTTTACCTTTGCCGGGAATGTTGCGATAACATCACATAATAATTCGCTGTCATCATCTAAGGTAAGCGTGATCTGGTCACATACTTCTTCGTACTCTTTCATGGGAATCCTCCAATTAGTTTGATAGTTTTATTATAGTGGACAGGCGACGGACTTGTCAACTTATGTTTACGGATTTTATCCGAACTTTTGTTTGCACTGTGGCACATGGTATGGTACACTGAAAGAAGAAAGAAAAAAGAGGAAGCGGATATGGAGCAGCAGAAGATAATTTTTCATATCGATGTGAATAGTGCCTTTTTAAGCTGGGAAGCAGTCTACCGCATGACGGTGGAAGGCGAATCAGAGGATTTACGCCTGGTTCCGTCCATTGTGGGCGGCGACCGGGCACAGCGTCACGGCGTTGTGCTGGCAAAATCCACACCGGCAAAAAAATACGGCATTGTTACGGGAGAACCCATTGCCCATGCGTTGCAAAAATGTCCGGACTTACTGATTGTGCCGTCAAGGCATCATATATATGAGCAATACTCTACTAAATTCATGGCCATTTTAAGCGAATATTCACCGGTGGTGGAGCAATACAGTATAGATGAGGCTTTTATGGACATGACCGGTATGGAGCAGCTGTTCGGGGCACCCGTTTCCTGCGCTTATGCCATCAAAGACCGCATTAAAGCAGAGCTTGGATTTACGGTAAACGTGGGCATTTCCACAAATCATTTACTGGCAAAAATGGCCGGTGACTTAAAAAAGCCGGATATGGTACACACCCTGTTTCCGGAAGAAATTAAAGAAAAGATGTGGCCTCTTCCCGTGGAAGATTTGTTTTTTGTCGGAAAGGCTACGGCAGCAAAGCTTCACACATTGGGAATCCATACCATCGGAGAACTGGCAACCAGCGACCGGCAGATGCTGCATAGCCATTTAAAATCTACGGGAGATACCATCTGGAAATTTGCCAACGGCATAGACGAGGTGGTGCAGGGCCGTAAAAATCAGGAGGCAAAGGGCTACAGTAACGAGACTACCCTGGCCCATGACGTTACAGACAAAAAGGAAGCAGAGGAAATCCTGTTAGCCCTGGTGGAACAGGTGTCCTGCCGCCTTCGGGCAGACGGCAAAAAAGCGGAGGTGATTTCCGTAGGTATTAAAGACGCCTGGTTTGTATCGTCTTCCCATCAGTGTGTACTTCCGAATCCAACTGCGGGAACCCGGGAACTGTATGAACAGGCCTGCCGTCTGTTATCCGAGTTTTGGGATGGAAAACCGATACGCCTGCTGAATTTTTATGTCAGCAGATTAACGGAAGAAGAAGGAAGACAACTTTCCTTATTTGATACAACCGATTATGAAAAACAGGAAAGGGCAGAAAAAACCATGGACGCCATCCGGGAAAAATTTGGTGCCGGAGCCATAAAACGTGCGGCCTTTCTTAAACCGGAGGCGGGCCGGAACAGGGAAGAAAACTAACAAAAAGAAGTGGAGTGCAATATGGGGGAACAGATAACTGTTTCCGTGCGCAATCTGGTAGAATTCATTTTGCGTTCCGGTGACATTGACAATACAAGAGGATATAAAGACCCGGATGCTATGCAGGAGGGCAGCCGGATTCACAGAAAAATTCAAAAGTCCATGCCCTCCGGATATGCGGCGGAAGTCAGCTTAAAAATAGAACTTCCTTTAACCGACGGAGCGGAGGAACTCAGACTGACGGTGGAGGGCCGGGCAGATGGCGTGTGGCTTCGGGAAGAGGAAACAAAGGAAATCCTCATCGATGAAATCAAAAGCATGTATTTGGACTTGTCCCACATTAAGGAGCCGGTGCCGGTGCATATGGCACAGGCAAAGTGCTATGCTTATATTTATGCCGAGCAACACGAGCTGGAAACCATCGGAGTCCAAATGACTTATGTAAATATTGAAACCGAGGCAATAAAGCGGTTTGAGGAAAAATTTACAAAAGAAGAGTTAAAACTATGGTTTTATGACCTTGTAAAAGAATATTCCAAGTGGCTGTTCTGGCAGCGGGACTGGACAAAAAAAAGAAACGAAAGTATTAAGGCCCTGCAGTTTCCCTTTGAATACCGGCCGGGACAAAAAGAATTTGTTACCGGAGTCTACCGCAGCATTTTACGAGAAAAGAAGCTGTTCGTAGAGGCACCCACAGGGGTAGGAAAAACCATATCCACCGTGTTCCCGGCAGTGAAGGCCATGGGGGAAGGACTGTCGTCAAAACTGTTTTATTTAACGGCAAAGACCATTGCACGAACCGTAGCGGAAGATACCTTTGCCATGCTGACGGAACAAGGGGTCCGATTCCGTTTCGTAACCATTACCTCTAAGGAAAAAATCTGTATTTTGGAAAAGCCGGAGTGCAATCCGGGGAGTTGTCCGCGGGCAAAAGGGCACTTTGACCGGGTGAATGATGCGGTGTTTGATATGCTTACCACAGAAGAAACCATCACAAGGGAGCTGATTGAGCAGTATGCGCAAAAGCATAACGTATGTCCCTTTGAAATGTGTCTGGATGTGTCCACCTGGGCGGATGCGGTAGTTTGTGATTACAACTATGTATTTGACCCGACGGTAGCATTAAAACGGTTTTTCGCTGAAGAAAAGAAACAGGACTTTATTTTCCTGGTTGATGAAGCCCATAATCTGGTAGAGCGTGCCAGGGAAATGTACAGTGCAGAACTGATCAAAGAAAATTTTCTGCTGGTAAAGCGTTTAATTAAAGGAAAAAGCCGGCCGATGGAACGATATCTGGAAGCGTGTAACGCAGCGCTTCTGAGGTTGAAGCGGGAGTGCGAATCATTTCAGGTCTGGGACAATGTGGGCGATTTCGTGATTCCATTAATGAGGCTTTCGGCAGAATATGAAGAGTTTTTGGCTGAAAACGTACTGGATGCGGAGGCAAAGGAAGCGGTGCTGGATTTATACTTTGCGGTACGGCAATTCCTTTCTGTATATGAAGTCATGGGAGAAGAGTACCGCATTTACACCGACTATACGGAAACCGGTGATTTCCGCTTAAAGCTTCTTTGTATGGAACCGGCAAAACAGTTAAAAGAGCGTATGGGTAAAGGACGGTCTGCGGTGCTGTTTTCCGCCACCCTGCTTCCGATTAACTATTACAAGGAGCAGCTGGGCGGTACGGAAGAGGACTATGCAATTTACGTTCCGTCTCCCTTTGATACGGGGAAGCGCCTGTTAATGGTAGGGCGGGATGTCAGTACCAAATATACCCGCAGAACCCGCAGTGAATATGAAAAAATTGCATTGTATCTTGATTACTTCGTTTCGGCAAAGCTTGGCAACTATTTTGTGTTCTTTCCGTCCTATCAGATGATGGAACAAACGGTGGAGCTGGCAGAGGAACTGCTTGGTTGGAACAGAGGCACAACAGGGGACGATGGAACCATGATTTTTCCGGAGGATGCTCCGGTGCGGCTGTATGTCCAAAAATCAGGCATGACAGAAAAAGAGAAGGAGCAGTTTCTGACGGCCTTTGCAG
>JAZQJL010000304.1:0-7451 GCA_045541595.1 Lachnospiraceae bacterium
GCATATACCACCAATGTTCCGGTGTTTTTAAGAAAAAGCAGAAAACTTTATGAAGAGATTAAAGAGCGCCTGCAGGTGTTTGACGGAGGCGGTCTGATTGATAAACAGGTGGGAGACTTGTCCGGCGGCGAATTGCAGCGAGTATTACTTACCATCGCCTGCACCCCGGTGCCAAACCTCCTGATTTTGGATGAGCCGGTATCCGGAATTGACCGGAATGGCCGTAAGCTGTTTTATAAGATTTTAAATGATTTAAAGCAGCAATATGACTTATCGATTATTTTAGTTTCCCATGATTTGGATTTGACGGCAGAATATGCGGACAGTGTGGTTCTGGTGGACAAAACCGTACTGAAAGAAGGAGATGCCAAAGAGGTTATGGGCAGCGAGGAATTCAAGGAGGTGTTCGGTTATGCAGCTTTTTGAGTTTCTGGATTATGAGTTTATGAGAAATGCCCTGTTGGCAGTGTTGATTATTACACCGCTGTTCGGTATTCTGGGCACCCTGATTGTAAATCACCGTATGGCCTTTTTCTCCGATGCCCTGGGGCATTCTGCGTTCACAGGCATGGCCATCGGGGTGTTGTTTGGCATCGGAAATACTAATCTTTCCATGATGCTGTTTGCAGTGGCGTGTGCACTGCTGTTAAACTACATCCGCCACAAAAATATTGTATCTTCCGATACGGTAATTTCCGTGTTTTCGTCCTTAAGCGTTGGGGTAGGACTGGCAATTTTATCAAGAAACGGTTATTTCTCCAAATATTGCGCGCTGCTGGTGGGAGACATTTTAAGTATAACGAAACAGGAAATTATCAGCCTGCTTTTGATTCTGATTGTGGCACTGATATTCTGGTGCGTGGCATATAATGGATTACACAGCATTGGCATTAACCGCAGTCTGGCAAAAAGCAAAGGAATTCCGGTGCGCCTTTTGGATAATGCTTTTGTGGTGCTGGTGGCGCTGATTGTCATGCTGTCCATCCGCTGGGTAGGCATTCTGATTATCAATGCTTTGTTGATTTTACCGGCGGCAGCGGCAAGAAATATGGCTTCCAATAACCGGGAGTATCATCTGTTTTCCGTGATGATTTCCGTGTTTTCCGGTGTGCTGGGACTCATTTTGTCCTATTATTTAAATGTGGCAGCAGGTCCGATGCTGGTGTTGGTGGCAGCAATTATTTTCTTTATTACGTTTGTGGCAAGACGCTTTTTCCGCGCCTAGCAGAGAGGAGAGGCAAACATGAATGAACCAAAGACCTATGCAAGAATTTTTGTGAACTTTTTACTTACCCTGATTGGAATTGTACTGGTAATCTGGTTGGGGCCAAAGGCGATAAGATTTTTCATGCCCTTTGTAATTGCCTTTATTATTGCTTCCATTGCCAATCCGATTGTGCGTTTTATGGAGAAAAAAATTAAGATTGCCCGAAAGTACAGTTCGGTCCTAATGATTGTGCTGGTTCTCGGGGCTGTTGTGGGAGTGTTGTATCTGCTGGGCTCCTTCCTGGTAAAGCAGATGATTAATTTGTATGAAGACCGTTTTGAACTGTACAGCGAAGTGGAAAGTATTATGGATAACTTTACCGCCAATCTGGAAGGTGTTTATAATATGCTCCCGGTGGCATTGCAGGAGGCTTTGAGTGAACTCCGCTTGAGCTTTTCTACCTGGGCAGGAAACTTTTTGGCAGGTATTGAGATTCCGGGAATCTCTGCGGTGGGCTCCTATGTAGGTAATGTGGTGGATGTGATTTTCGTGACCATTATTACGGTACTGGCAGCTTATTTTCTGACGGCAGAGCGCGATAACATCGGGGAATGGATGAGCCGGGTTATGCCGGAGTCGGTCAAACGATATTACCATATGGTGATGGACTGTTTTAAAAAGGCTGTGGGCGGATATTTTAAGGCGCAGTTTAAGATTATGATTATCCTGGTGATTATCATGTTTATCGGATTTGAAATTTTGGATATCCGATATTCCTTCCTGTTGGCATTTGTCATCGGATTTTTGGATTTTCTTCCGGTATTTGGTACCGGTGCAGTGTTCTGGCCATGGCTGGTTGTAGATATTGTAGTAGGAGATTATAAGCAGGCAATTTTTCTTGGTATTCTCTATCTGGTATGCCAGTTGATACGACAGCTTCTGCAGCCGAAACTGGTGGGTGACAGTGTAGGCATCAATCCGCTGGCAGCACTTCTGTACATGTTTATCGGCTATCGGTTTGCCGGAGTCATTGGTATGATTATCGGTATTCCTGTGGGAATGATTATCGTAAGCCTGTATCAGGCAGGGCTGTTTGACCAGATAATTAAGGGTGTAAAAATACTTGTGCATGATTTAAATGAATTTAGAAAATATTAGTGTGACCGGTGAGTAGAAGGTGAGGGAGCACGGTGAAAACAACGAAGGAACTGCTGCTTCTTCTAATGCAGCGGTATGAAATAGGAAAAAAACCATTATCAAGACTTTTGGGCTGGGGGGACACCACCGTAATGCGTTATTTGGACGGGGTGGAACCAAACCGGGAGTTTGCGGGTCGAATTGAGCGTTTGGCTGAAAATCCTTGGGAGTACGCAGATGTCTTGGAAAAAAATAAAGAGAAGTTAACGGATACCGCCTACCGTAAAACAAGAAAGGCTGTATACCGGGAAATCTTCTGCGACCGTTCCACAGAAGCGATGCAATACGTGGTAGCGTTGGCAGAGGGAGATATTGCGCCCTATCGTGTTATGATGGTACTGTACTATGCCCAGATTTGTTCCATGGTATTACGCGGGTTGCCTTTATTCGAAGAAGAGGCAGTGTTTTCTCCGGGGCAACCGCTGGTTTATCCAAGGCTCTATGGACAGATGATGGAATATGGTGTACGGGTACTGCAGCCGGAAACCGGGTCCTTTTCTTCAGAAGAGCAGAACTGCATAAAACAGGTGTATCAGGTACTAAACGGCTATAGTCCCAATGCGTTAAAAGCGTTGCATGTCCGGGCAAAACGCCGGATCCGCCGTCATTTAAAAAGTGAGGCGGACAGTCTTTCTGCAGAGGCATTAAAAAACCAGTATGAAAACGTTTTTCGAAAGTCCGGAGTGGAACAGCCGGAAGATTTAAAATTGTATTTGGCAGATGCGCTGAAGCGCACCGAGAATTAGAAAAGCAGCCCATGCGGCTGCTTTTTTTGAACGTATCTGCACCACTTTCCGCTCCGACTCAGCTGCTTTCTGCGATGGCTTGCCGAAGCAATCTTTTATGGCGAGAACGTGTGTCTGCTTCTTGGTGTTTTGCAAAAACTCGTCGTTGGTGAGCAGTGAGGCAGTTTGTAACTTTGGCATGGCAGTTTTCAAAACATCCTGCGGATGTAACTTCTAAGAAAAGGAGTGGTTCCGTCGAACACAGGAAGTGTTCACAGAACCACTAACCTTTTCTTAAAAAGTGCTGCGCACTTTTTGAAACCAGCCATATGAAAGGTTGCAACAAAGCTCACCTTCCTCCTCAAACAGTTTGCCAAAACCCCAAACGCATTCACATCGCCACAAAAGTTTACCTCGGAGCTGCCGGGAAAGCACTGAACACCGGTAACTGAAAACAGTGCGGATACCGGCGAGGGGAGCAGTGGCAGGCGAAAGAGGATTAGCTACAAAGCAAATTTTGCATGTGTGACTGTCTTGGCAGGAACGCCACGAGGAACTTATTCGAAGCAGCTTTTTGACTCCGGACATTCAGCACTTTTCCGGAAGGCTCCAAAGGCGGTGTGACTTTCCGGGATGGCTGCTTTGGCTGAGTTTGGCTATTGTTTGAGGTGTCGTCGGAAAAGAAAATGTAGAGAATGGACTATGCAAAAAGCGCGACAGCGCGAAAAAAAGTCCTCCTGAAGGCTCGAACAAACGAAGTTTGTTTACGAGCAACGGGAGGGCTTTTTTGAGATACGTCCATCGGACGTTTTTGCATAGTCAAAACTAAAATAAATCATATTTTCCACGGCACCGAGTTATAGCAAACTCAGCCAAAACAGCCATGAATCAAAGGAAAGACACACCGCCTTTGGTAAGCACCCGGGAAAAAGTGGCTGAGTCCGGGGAGAAAATCTGCGGAGAATCTCCGAGGGCGTTCCTTATACGGACACCTTAATTGCTGCGGTTTGCACGCTTTCTCATGAGCGGATCCAAAATCTTCTTACGGATTCGTAAGCTCTTTGGTGTTACTTCCAAAAGCTCATCGGTTTCGATAAATTCCAGCGCCTGCTCCAGACTTAAAATACGAGGCGGTGTTAAACGCAGGGCTTCGTCGGCACTGGAGGAGCGGGTATTGGTCAACTGCTTTTTCTTGCAGACATTGATCTCTACATCTTCGGTTTTGCCGTTTTGGCCAACGACCATGCCGGAGTAAACCTTTTCGCCCGGTCCGATAAATAAGGTGCCGCGTTCCTGGGCATTGAACAGACCGTAGGTGATGGCTTCGCCGCTTTCAAAGGCAATTAAGGAGCCCTGTTTGCGGTAAGCGATGTCGCCCTTATATGGACCGTAACCATCAAAAATTGTATTTAAAATGCCGTTGCCCTTGGTGTCGGTCATGAACTCGCCGCGGTAGCCGATTAAACCTCTGGCCGGAATGGAGAACTCCAAACGGGTGTAACCGGAACTGGCGGTAGACATGCTCATGAGCTCTCCCTTGCGGTTACTGAGCTTTTCGATAACGCTGCCGGAAAATTCGTCCGGAACATCAATATAGGCAAGCTCCATCGGCTCTAACTTCTTGCCGTTCTCATCTTCCTTATAAAGTACTTCTGCTTTACTTACTGCAAATTCAAAGCCTTCACGGCGCATGTTTTCAATTAAAACAGAGAGATGTAATTCACCGCGTCCGGATACCTTAAAGGCCTCGGTGGTTTCGGTTTCTTCCACACGGAGGCTGACGTCTGTGTTCAGCTCGCGGAACAGACGGTCTCTTAAGTGACGGGAAGTAACAAATTTACCTTCCTGGCCGGCCAGCGGGGAATCGTTTACGATAAAGTTCATAGCGATGGTCGGTTCGGAAATCTTCTGAAACGGAATCGGGTCCGGATTCTCAGGCGAACAGAGGGTATCGCCGATGTGAATGTCGGAAATGCCGGAAATTGCCACGATGGAGCCGACACCTGCTTCGGCCACTTCTACTTTTTTCAAGCCTTCGAACTCGTATAATTTGCTGACCTTTACCTTGCGCATTTTATCCGGCTCGTGGGCGTTGACCATGACCACTTCCTGGTTGACACGGATTTTACCGTTGTCTACTTTGCCGACACCGATACGGCCCACATATTCGTTGTAATCGATGGTACTGATCAGTACCTGGGTGCCAGCTTCTTCATCCCCTTCCGGAGCAGGAATATACTCTAAAATAGTCTCGAATAACGGTTTCATGTTTTCCGGAGTGTCAGAAAGTTCTAAGATGGCAACGCCGGATTTAGCGGATGCAAAGACAAACGGGCAGTCCAGCTGCTCATCGGAAGCATCCAGGTCGATGAAAAGCTCTAACACTTCATCAATAACTTCCGTCGGACGGGCTTCCGGACGGTCAATTTTATTGATGCAGACAATAACCGAAAGGTCCAATTCCAGTGCTTTTTTCAGTACAAATTTGGTCTGTGGCATAGCGCCTTCAAAAGCGTCTACCACAAGGATAACGCCGTTTACCATTTTAAGAACGCGTTCTACTTCGCCGCCGAAGTCCGCGTGTCCCGGAGTATCAATAATGTTGATTTTTACGCCGTTGTAATAAACAGCAGTATTTTTGGCAAGAATGGTGATACCGCGTTCTCTTTCAATATCGTTGGAGTCCATAACACGGTCCGCAACTTCCTGGTTCTGGCGGAACGTGCCGCTCTGCTTTAATAATTCATCTAC
This sequence comes from Lachnospiraceae bacterium, assembly GCA_045541595.1. Classification (GTDB taxonomy): domain Bacteria; phylum Bacillota; class Clostridia; order Lachnospirales; family Lachnospiraceae; genus SIG299. Next base: position 5,881 of record JAZQJL010000304.1, read on the forward strand.
GAGAGTTGTTTTACCATGATCGACATGGGCGATAATGGCAATATTACGAATGTCTTCACGTTTTGCTTTCATATAAGTTTGCCTCCTCATTCGGCGCGTTCAAGAATATTACTTTACACAACTCAATAACTATAGCACATTTTCCGCGATTTTCAAGGTTTTTTTGCAAATCGCTGGGTAAGGGCTGCGGATTTTGTCGAAAAGGCGTGAAAAATGTTTTACAAAAACTGTAAAAAATGTAATTTACAACTTTTGGAAATTACTGGATTGATGTAAAATGAAAATGCAGAAAAATGAAATACCGGATAAAACGAAGGGAGTAATACGACATGACAGATAAGGTATTTGATAATAACCAGGTGACAATTGCCGGCGAAATTATGGGAGGTTTTACCTTCAGCCATGATGTGTTTGGCGAGGGATTTTACGTAATGGAGATTTCCGTGGGCCGTTTGAGTGAATCCAACGACATTATTCCGATTATGGTATCGGAGCGACTGGTGGACGTAAAGAAAGATTACACGGGAATGTATGCAGCGGTAAACGGTCAGTTCCGTTCTTATAACCGCCATGAGGAAAGTCGAAACCGTCTGGTGCTTTCCGTATTTGCAAGGGAAATTGAAATTATGGAGGAACCGGCAGGCGATGTGCGTCCGAACTACATTTTCCTGGACGGATTTGTGTGTAAGCCTCCTATTTATAGAAAGACTCCGCTGGGCAGGGAAATTGCGGATGTGCTCCTGGCGGTAAACCGTCCGTACGGCAAATCGGATTATATTCCGTGCATCTGTTGGGGAAGAAATGCGCGTTTTGCGGAGGGCTTCCAGGTGGGTGAGCATATTCAAATCTGGGGAAGAATCCAGAGCCGTGAGTATCAGAAGAAAATTTCGGAGAATGAATTTGAGAAGCGAGTGGCTTACGAGGTAAGTGTGAGTAAGTTAGAATGCGTGGGCGAAGAATAACAGATTGCAGAATCGTACTGCAAAGACTGCGATAAAAAGGGATTTCTACAGAATATATTTGGTTGTAGAAATCCCTTTTTGCGTAGGTTTTCGCAGTACACTTCTGCAGAGAGCTGTTGGGACACGATTTCAGCATTTGTAACTTTTTCTCATAAGCTAATAAGCAACTCTTATCAATGAACTTAATATTTTTAAACAAATTAGGGATAGGAAATCTGAAAGTTTTATGATAGAATGGGGTCAGAATGTGTGGGAAATCTTTCTACACATGGAAGTACGAAACAAGAAGACAAAGATTATCGGAACAAATAGGAGGATTATCATGGATTACAAAAAAGCCGGAGTTGATATCGAAGCAGGTTACAAGGCAGTGGAGCTGATGAAAAAGCACGTACAGGGAACTATGAGAAGTGAAGTTTTAAACGGTCTCGGCGGTTTCTCCGGAGCATTCTCCCTTGCCCCATTCATGAACATGAAAAAGCCAACCTTACTGTCCGGAACAGACGGTGTTGGTACAAAGTTAAAGCTGGCATTTATTATGGATAAGCATGATACTATCGGTATCGACTGTGTTGCTATGTGTGTAAATGACGTGGCTTGTGCCGGCGG
>JAZQJL010000305.1:0-7126 GCA_045541595.1 Lachnospiraceae bacterium
CAGAACGACATGGCTACGATCCGACTTGTATACTTAAAACAAGGAGGAGCAGTTTATGAAAAACAAACTATTCATTACGCCCGAATTTACAACTGCACAAGAGATAAAAAGGGTAAGAACTATGCTTGACCTCACTCAAAAAGAATTTGCCCAGCTAATCAATTGTTCCAAACCTACAATAGAGCGTTGGGAAACGGCAGAGGAACCAATAAGTGGTAACATTGTGCTGCTGCTTGCTTTGTTAGAAAAGAATCCGGAGTATGTAGAAGAACTAAAAGTTCCGGAAAAAGTATACCCGCTTCGATTATGGTATATGCATGGGCAGTCTGTTTGTACTTTAATAGAGGTAGATGAAATCCAAAAACGTATCAAAATAAAAAACTATACAAAAAATCCTTTCTTTCGTGCATTTGGAAACAAAGAAACGCCAGATTATGAAGAATATACAGAGTTTTTAAAGTCCAGATGTTTTCCGGAAAGCAGAGATAAAATGAAATTGATATTAAAGGATTTAGGGCTGCCGTTTTATGACCCGTTTTTAATAATCGAAAAAACGGAGGGCAGAATGGCAGAAGACAATTTCTGGATAAAAATAGAGAGGTGAGTTTGTGATAGAATTATTTGAACAGAATATCAGAACAAATGACAGACAGTCGTCCAAAGGAAACCAGTTAAAATGGGAAAACAATGGAATCTGGTATAAGGCCGATTATACCGGTTATGAAGGACTATCAGAGTATATGATATCTCATCTTTTGAAAAAATCCACTTTGGAGGAAGAAGAGTATGTGCGGTATGATTTAGAGGAAATTAAGTATCGGACAACAACTTATACCGGCGTAAAAAGTGTAGATTTTTTGAAGGGAGACTGGCAGATTATTACCCTGGAGCGTTTGTTTCATAATTTTTTTGGTGAAAGCTTATATAAATCTATCTACAAAATTGAAAAATTGGAAGACCGTTTGTTTTTTCTTGTGAGCCAGGTAGAACGAATGACCGGACTGAAGAACTTTGGTAAGTATATTAATAAATTGTTTACGATTGATGCAGTGTTCATAAACGAAGATAGGCATACGCACAACATTGCAGTGTTAATGAATAGTGAAGGTAAGTTTGTCTACTGTCCGATTTTTGATAATGGTGCCGGATTACTGGCTGATACAACGATGGATTATCCTTTGGGAGAGAATATTTATCGTTTGATAAAAAATGCGAAGGCAAAGACAATTTGCGAAGATTTTGATGAGCAACTAAGCATTTCTGAAGCATTATATAATGGAAATTTGAAGTTTAGTTTTACAAAAAAAGATGTAAAGGAATTGCTGGAGGATGCAAAAATTTATTCGCTGGAAGAGAAAAATCGAGTGGAAGATATTATTTATGAGCAGATGAGAAAATATCAATATCTGTTTATAAAATAAACAATCCGGAATTGCAAAATCCCTCTTCTTGCAGTATGATAGTATCAAAAGCAAAAAACTATTCAGGAGGTTTATCATGAAAGATTGTAATTGCGGTTATTGCATGCGCGGCGAGCTTTTGGATAAGTTCGGTATTTTTATTTGTGACCTGGAGGTCAGCAGCCTGATTTTGTTTAAGGAGCAGAGCAAGCCGGGCCGTGTGATTGTGGCATACAAAGATCATGTCAGCGAAATTGTTGATATTTCCGAGGAAGAACGTAACTTATTTATGGCAGATGTAACCCGTGCGGCAAAGGCTCTGCATGCGGCTTTTAAGCCAAACAAGGTAAATTACGGTGCTTACGGCGATACAGGTTGTCATCTTCATATGCATCTGGTACCAAAGTACGAGGGCGGTGACGAATGGGGCGGCATTTTCCAGATGAATCCGGGCAAGGTGTACTTAAGCGATGCAGAATATGCAGAAATGATTGAGAAAATTAAAGCAAACTTGTAATAAAAAATAAGCGATTTCCCCGATAACTTTTTGTTGTCGGGGATGTTTTTTTAGGGTATACTGTATAGGGAAACGGACTGCGTTTCAATAAATGTATATAAAGAGAGAGTTCCATGAGAAAGAAAATAACACCGGGAGCAGAAGTACCGGAAACTAATAATAAAAAGAAAAAACATCCGCAAAAGGATATCCGTTGGGAAAAGTTGGACAATACAGCCCATCTGTTTCCTGCCATTGCCGGTGAGAATATGAGCAATGTGTATCGCATTTGTGTGACGCTTTCGGAATTGATTGATCCTGCAATTTTGCAACAGGCACTGGATGCTGTACTGCCTAAATTTGACGGGTTTAACCTGCGCATGCGTAAGGGCGTGTTCTGGTACTATTTTGAAGAAAATGGCAAGCCGGCGCCAAAAGTGGTGGAAGAAACTAATTTTCCGTGCCGTTATATCCATGCTAACAAAAACAACAGCTATCTGTTTCGTGTAACCTATTACAAATACCGTATCAATTTAGAGGTGTTCCATGTACTGACCGACGGAATGGGCGCCATCAACTTTTTACGGGAGCTGACGTATCAGTATTTGCGGATGCGGCATGAAGAATTGGCCGGTCAGGTAAGCGACTCTTTGAATACGGCCACTTCCATGAACCGGGAGGACAGCTTTTTAAAGAACTACAAAAAGGCGGCAAAAAGCGGCTACAAGAAGCAGAAAGCCTTTTTAATTAAAGGCGATAAACTTCGTCAGGGTGAGTTTGGAGTGATGCACGGTCACGTGAATATTCCGGAGTTGAAGGCGGTATGTAAGAAGTATGGTGTCAGCATCAATGAATATCTGGTCAGTGTGTTTGCCTGGAGTGTTTACACCGAGTGTCTGAAAGGCATGCCGTCAAAATTGCCAATCCGCGTGGCGGTGCCGGTAAACTTACGCCCGTATTTTGATTCCAATACCACAAAAAACTTCTTTGCCATGGTTTCAGCAGAGTTTCATCCGGAAAAAGAAAGCTACACGTTTGAAGAGGTGGTGCAGATTATCCGTGACAGCCTGCGCAGCCAGATGGACAAAGAACATTTGGAAAAGCTGTTTTCTTATAATGTTTCCAACGAAAAAATCTGGATTGCCAGAGCGGTTCCGTTGCCATTAAAAAATATAGCCATGCGGCATGTGTACAATGCTTCGGCCCTTGCCAACACTTCCACGGTAACTAATATCGGCAATATTCCGATTGCAGAGCCGTACCGGCCGTATGTAGAAATGTTCCATGCATTCCTGGCGATGTCCAAGGGACAAAATCTGAAGGGAACCATCTGCTCCTATGGAGAAACGCTGGCCTTTTCTTTCAGCTATATTTTAAAAGATGTTTCCGTGCAGCGCGCCTTTTTCCGCAGACTGGCAGCAGACGGGCTTGCGGTTGAAATAGAAAGTAATGGAGTAAATTATGAGTAAATGCAGAAATTGTAATGTGGAAATATTAGATGAGAGTGAATTCTGTCCTCTGTGCCACTCAGTATTGGAGCAAACAGAGGAACTGGAAAATATGTATCCGGATGCCAGGCTGAAAACGCAGAAGCTGAAATTTGCCTGCCGGGTGTATTTGTTTTGCGCCATTGTCTTGGAATTTATTCTGGTCATGATAGACTTTAACAGCGAAACCCAGGTTCACTGGAGCGTGTTGGTGGGGCTGGGACTGCTGTACATTTATACGGTGCTCCGGTATGCAATCATCGGAAAGTCCGGCTATCGTGCCAAAACTATAGTGCTTGTACTGCTGGCTGTACTTTTAACGGTGGTAATTGACTTTATGACCGGCTACCGGGGATGGTCAGTGGATTATGTGGCCTCCGGCGGAATTTTACTGGTGGACGCAGCCATTATTGTACTGATGATTTTTAACCGTCGTAACTGGCAGAGCTACCTGATGTGGCAGATTACAATGATTTTGTTTAGTATCATTCCTATGGTATTATACCTGATGGGTCTGGAGGGGAATGCTTATATGGCATTTTTGCCTTTTGCCGTGTCAGTGTTCTTGTTCCTGGGCACGTGGATGCTTGGCGGAAGACGGGCCAATCAGGAATTGTACAGAAGATTTCATATTTAACAATAGGGAGCATATCTGACAATTCTATAAAAATTTGCATATACCGTAAACTTTTCTTGAAAACAGGAGAAGTTTACGGTATATTTTATTATAGAGGTTTATTTGAATTTTACATGTATCGGAGAAGATAAAATGTCACGGGAATATACAAAAGAACAATTAGTGCAACAGTTGCGGGAAATGGGAATCCGGCCTACGGACAATCTGCTGGTTCACTCTTCCATGAAGTCCATCGGTCCGGTGGATGGTGGGGCGGATACTGTGCTGGATGCTTTAACAGAGGCAGTATCAGAGGGGCTTTTGCTTTTGCCAACCCACACCTGGAAGCAGATGGGCGAGGAATATTCATTGTTTGACCCTGAAACAGAACCGGTATGCGTCGGAATTTTGCCGGAGCTCTTCAGAAAACGTCCCGGCGTGGTGCGTTCCCTGCATCCTACTCACAGCATGGCAGCGTATGGAAAAGGGGCAAAGGAATATATCCGGGGAGAAGAAAACAGAACAACTCCTTGCGCGCCGGAGGGCTGCTGGGGCCGGTTAAAGGATATCAATGCAAAGATTTTACTGTTGGGAGTAACCCATACCAGAAACACCTATATTCACAGCATAGAGGAATCCTTTGAAATCCCTGAACGTTTTACGGAACAGCCGGTACGGTTTCAGGTGAAGTTGCCGGACGGGACATTGAAAACGATAGATATGTATCGTCATTTCAATAAGGTGGATCCTCACATTTCAGAACACTATGACATCATGAAAGAAGGATATGAAAAAACAGGTGCGGCAAAGCAGGTCCGTCTGGGCGATGCGACATGCATTTTGTGTGATGCGGCAAAACTGTTTGAAGTAACGGGAAGAATTCTTACCAAAGAGGCCAATTGCTTTATCGACCGGGACAGCATCCCGGAAGAATGGTATATGGAGGCATAACAGGAGGTCAGCCACTATGGGGTTGGTATTTGACAAAGAAGCGTATGTGAAAAAAAGCCTGAAGGTTGCGGGAAAAACACTGGAGTTTCGTGCGTATGAAGGACTCTTTTATACGGAACATCCGGAGGCACCAAAGGTACAGGTTATGAATATTTATGTGCCGGAGCAAAGCCCTTATCAAAGCGGAAAACTTCCCATTTTTATGCCGAATACGGTGGGAGGCTATATGCCGGGGCCGGCAGCAGAGCCAAGAATCTGGGAAGACGGAGAGGGCAATTCGGTGGTAAAAGCTCTGCTTCGGGGCTACATGGTGGCAGCACCGGGGTTGCGGGGCCGCGGCATGAAAAACGGGCAGGAGGAAAACATCGGAGTGGCACCAGCCGCTATTTGCGATTATAAGGCGGCAGTGCGCTATTTAAGATACAATAAAGAGCGGATTCCGGGGGATACGGAAAAAATAATTTCCAATGGAACCAGTGCCGGAGGAGCGATGTCTGCCCTGCTTGGAACCACGGGAAATCATCCGGATTACGAGCCGTATCTTGAAGCTATGGGAGCTGCGAAGGAACGGGACGATATTTGCTACGCGTCCTGCTACTGTCCAATCATTAATCTGGAACATGCGGATATGGCCTATGAGTGGGAATTTAGCGGTCTGTGGGATTGCCATCAGGGAAAATATATTCCGCCGGAGCACACCGGTGAGGAAGGAAAATGGGTTCCTGTTGTACGCCAGATGCCGGAAGAGCAGAAAAAAGCTTCCGGGGAGCTTCGGGAACAGTTTCCGGCATACGTGGAAGAACTGGCCCTTACGGAGGAAGACGGAACGCCGTTGACTCTGAACCGGGAGGGAGGAAGCTTACAGGATTTATTATGCCACTATATCCTTGACTCTGCTAAGGAGGCAATAAGGAGCGGTAAAAATACGGAAAACTGTGGATGGCTATTGTCCCGGAACGGGGAAGTGGTTGCCATGGATTATCAGAATTATATTAAGTATCGCACACGAATGAAGGACACACCTGCTTTTGATAAGTTCTCACTGACCACTCCGGAAAATGAATTGTTTGGAAGCAAAGAAACAGAGCGCAGACATTTTACGGAGTACGGACGGGCAGGCAGTACCCGGAACGGTGCTATGGCAGAGGCATTGCAGATAAAAATGATGAATCCGATGAATTATGTGGCAGACGACCGTGCGGTAAAGGCAAAACATATCCGCATCCGGCACGGTGCCATTGACAGGGACACATCATTATATATTCCGTTATTATATGCAGTAGCACTGAAGAATCAGAGGATTTCAACAGATCTGGCGTTCCCTTGGGAAAAATGGCACATGGGTGACTATGACCTGGAACAGGTTTTTGACGAAATCGATTCGATGGAGGAAAACGTATGAAGAAGATTGCAATGATTACCGACGGCTGGAAGCGTATGGTGACCTATGCCTGGGTAGACGGTATTATCCGGCGTATCAGTGAACTGGATGAAGATATCTGCATTTATCAGTACAACTGCTACGGCAACTGGAGAAGGGATAAAAAGTACAATCAGGGCGAATATAACATTTTCCGGCTGCCGGATTTGAACGAATTTGACGGTGTGGTGCTGGACTGTAATTTCACCATTGATAAAGAACGGCAGCAGGATTTGATGACAATGCTGCAAAAAGTTGAAACTCCGATTATCAGCATTGGCCATGCGGTGGACAACTGCTATTATGTAGGTATTGATAATATCTCACCTATAAGAGAATTGATGAAACATCTCCATGAAGTGCATGGTTGTATGCGCTTTTTATATGCCGGTGGTCCGAAAGGGAATTATGAAAACTTTTCCCGCATGAAAGCATTTAAGGACTATATTTCGGAAAATGGCCTGATAGAGCAGGGTACCTGGTTTGGCGACTACGAATATGGCACCGGTGTTCAGTATATGAACCGGCTGGTAGAAGAAGGGTTGCCGTTTCCGGAGGCTATCGTTTGTGCCAACGATAACATTGCGGCGGGAATTTGCGCCCGGGCAGAAGAACTGGGCTATAAAGTGCCGGATGATTTTATTGTTACCGGGTTTGACAACATGGAAAAGGCGGCCTATTTTTCTCCGCAGATTACCACGGTAAACAATGACAGGGGTAAGATTGCAGCATCTATTGTAGATATGTTCCACGAAT
>JAZQJL010000306.1:0-2354 GCA_045541595.1 Lachnospiraceae bacterium
ACCGATGGAAGTGATGGCAAAAATCCGCTATAATCACAAGGGCGCCAAGGCGGTAATCGAGCTGGTGGGTGAGGACAGGCTGAAGGTGACCTTTGAGGGACCGCAGCGTGCCATTACACCGGGTCAGGCCGTGGTTTTATATGACGGCGACATCGTGGTCGGTGGCGGGACTATTATCGGATGTGAAGAATAAAGACAGGGTTTACCATAGGAGAAGAATTATGAAATATGATTATTTAATTGTTGGCGCCGGCTTATTTGGTGCCGTATTTGCCCACGAGGCACACAAAGCAGGTAAAAAAGTGTTGGTGATTGACAAGCGTGCGCAAATCGCGGGCAACATATACACAGAAGAGGTGGACGGTATTAACGTGCATAAGTACGGTGCCCACATTTTCCATACCTCCAATAAAAAGGTCTGGGACTATGTGCAGCAGTTTGCAGAATTCAACCGTTATACCAATTCGCCGGTGGCCCGTTACAAAGACGAGTTATATAACCTGCCCTTTAATATGAATACCTTCAGCAAGATGTGGGGAGTAAAGACTCCGGCAGAAGCAAAGGCAAAAATTGAAGAGCAGAAAAAGGAAGCCGGTATCACTGAACCGAAGAATTTAGAAGAACAGGGCATCAGTCTGGTGGGGCGAGACATTTATGAAAAGCTGGTAAAGGGCTATACCGAAAAGCAGTGGGGCAGAAGAGCTACGGAGCTGCCAAGCTTTATTATCAAGCGTTTGCCGGTGCGCTTTGTCTATGATAACAATTACTTTAATGACCTGTATCAGGGCATCCCGGTGGGTGGCTATACCAAGCTGGTTGCCAATATGTTAGAGGGTGTGGAAGTACGTTTAAATACGGACTTTTTTGCAAGTAAGGCTGAGCTTGAGCAGCTGGCGGACAAGATTGTTTTCACCGGTATGATTGATGAATACTTTGATTATTGCTTCGGCGAACTGGAATACCGCAGCCTTCGTTTTGAGACGGAAGAGCTTAATGAGGAAAACTATCAGGGCAATGCAGTGGTAAATTACACCGAATATGAAGTGCCTTACACCAGAATCATCGAACACAAGCACTTTGAATTCGGATGTCAGAACGGAAACTGCAATCCAAAGACAGTCATTACCCGTGAGTATCCGTCTACCTGGAAAAAGGGTGACGAGCCTTACTATCCGATGAATGACGAAAAGAACAATGCCCTGTTTGCCAAGTATAAAGAACTGGCAGATGGGCAGGACAAGGTGATTTTCGGCGGAAGACTCGGTATGTACAAGTATTTTGACATGCACCAGGTAATTGAAGTGGCACTGGAGTGTGCGGAGAAAGAATTGAATTTGTAGCTTTTAAAGCCTAAGTTATTATTTAAAATAAAATTTAGAGGTGATATATTCCGTGTTCGCCTGCCTCCTCCGACAGTTGTATGTTCAGCTCGGAGCAAACAAAAATGTTTGTCCGTTCTGAACATACAACTATCGTTTGAGAGGTCGGACATATGGAATATATCACCTCTAAATTTTTAGTTAGATAACATCTGTTAGGCTTTAAAATTCTACAAATTCAGGTTTCCGATTTTTGTACACGTAGTAGCCTTGCACGTTAAGTGTGCGTAGTAATTCCTCTGTCTTCGCAAACTCCGTTGCAATCTTATCAGGGGAATGTCCGTCGGAACCGATGGTGAAAAGTTCGCCGCCCAGTTCCAAATACCGTTTTAACACATCAAGCTTTGGATGAAAACATGGCAGGCCTTTAATCAGGCCGGCGGTGTTAATTTCCAGAGCTTTGTTTTTTGCTATAAGAAGCTTGAAAATTTCATCGATGACTTCGGCGTATTCTTTGTAAATATAGTCCTTATCGCCGCAGTACGGCGGAATGTAGCGGATTAAGTAGTCAAGATGTCCTAAGGAATCGAAGTTATCATACTCTTTCAGGGAGGTGAGCATGTCATTAAAATATTTGCTTAAAATATCCTTGGTACTACGGCCGGCCCAGTAGCTTTCGTAGTATGGGTCATCGTTGTCGAGAAGATGGACGGAGCCCAGGACGAAATCAAAGGAATAGTTGCGAAGCAGTTGATGCATTTTCAAGTTTAAATCCTCTCTGCCGGGACGCAGGCCCAGTTCGATACCGATACCAAGGTACAGGTTATCCTGACAAGCTTCTTTCAGAGGGACAAGCTTTTGGAAATACTCTGCCGGGTCAAATTCAAACAGCGGCTCCTTCCTGGTGCTGCCCGGATAGTCCAAATCCATGTGGTCAGTGAGGCATAGATGGGTGAGCCCCTTGTTTATGGCTCCCTGCACCATGGATTCTGGTGTGGCATCGGAGTCGGTGGAAAAATTGCAGTGGGTATGTTG
>JAZQJL010000307.1:0-5788 GCA_045541595.1 Lachnospiraceae bacterium
GTTATTACAAGATGCCGGAAGCAACCCGTGATACGGTGGATGCTGAGGGCTGGCTCCACTCCGGTGACCTTGCCTGCAGAGATAAAGACGGCAATTACCGCATTACCGGCCGTTTAAAGGATATGATTATCCGTGGCGGTGAAAATATTTATCCGAAGGAAATCGAGGAATTTATTTACACCCACCCATTTGTTCAGGACGTTCAGGTAATCGGTGTGCCGGATAAGAAGTACGGCGAAGAAGCCATGGCCTGCATCATCTTAAAGGAAGGTAAGACCATGACAGAGCAGGAAATGCGTGATTACTGCATGGCCAGCATGGCCCGTCACAAAGTGCCGAAATATTTTGAATTTGTGGCATCTTTCCCTATGAACGCAGCAGGAAAGGTGTTAAAATACAAGATGAGAGAAGAGGCTGCTAACCGCCTTGGTTTAGTCGGTGCGGCAGGTATCGACACCGCAAAAAGCAATCAGTAAATTCCGTTCATCTGAAACACAGATATTTCAAGCAATACAATATCTGTGTCTGTCGAAACTCTTCCTACAGTTATTCGTCCCCGACGGACATAGCGAAATAAATTCACTATGTTCGCCGTTGCCGAACAACTGTAGGCTGAGATGCCAGACACTTCGATACTGTATTGTTTGAAATATACCTACTGTCCAGCTAACTAAATTTACTGACACCTCGTTTTTCGACCCTACAAATTTTGAACATACCAACAAATTATCAGAAAATCAAGGAGAAAAACTATGCCAAGAAATTATGTCACCATGGACGGCAACGAAGCTGCCGCACATATGGCCTATCCCTTTACCGAGATAGCCGCTATTTATCCAATCACACCATCCTCCCCGATGGCCGGCCTTACCGATGCCTGGTCTGCTAAGGGACGTAAAAACGTCTTCGGGCAGACTGTAACTTTAACAGAGATGCAGTCGGAAGCCGGAGCCATTACCGCTGTGCACGGTGCCCTGCAAACAGGCTCCCTGGCTACTACATACACTTCCTCCCAGGGCTTAATGCTCATGGTTCCGGTACTGTACCGTATTGCCGGCGAACGTCTCCCGGCAGTGCTCCATGTAGCATCCCGTACCGTAGGAACCCACGCCATGAGTATTTTCGGCGACCATTCCGATGTTATGGCCTGCCGTCAGACCGGCTTTGCCATGCTCTCCTCCGGCAGTGTTCAGGAGGTTGCTGACTTAGCACCGGTGGCACATTTATCCGCTATCGAGGGACGTATTCCGTTCATGCATTTTTTTGACGGTTTCCGCACCTCCCACGAAATTAACAAAATCGAGCTTCCTGACATGGACGCTGTCGGCGCCCTCATCAATCAGGATGCCTTAAAGGAGTTCCGTGACGGTTCCTTAAATCCGGAGCATCCGACCCTTAGAAACACCGTACAGAACGGCGACGTTTACTTCCAGGTACGCGAAGCCCACAACACCTTCTACGATGCTCTTCCTGACATCGTAGAAAAGTACCTTGGCGAAATGAACAAAATTACCGGTCGTGACTATCATGTATTCAACTATTACGGTGATGCAGATGCCACCGATGTGGTTATCGCCATGGGCTCTGCCAGTGGCGTGATCCGCGATGCGGTAGATGCCCTTCGCAAGGAAGGCAGGAAGGTTGGTTTCTTACAGGTGCATCTGTACCGTCCGTTCTCCGCAAAGTACTTTTTAAATACTTTGCCTGCAAGCGTAAAGCGCATTGCGGTACTTGACCGTTGTAAAGCCATGGGCAGTGCCGGCGAACCATTGTTTGAAGATGTGTGTAGCGTTCTCATGAATTCCGACCGTAACATCAAGGTTATCGGCGGCCGCTACGGCTTAAGTTCCAAGGACACCGATCCGGCTCAGATTTTAGCTGTGTTCGAAAACCTGGCAAGTGCCACACCTAAGACAAATTTCACCATCGGTATCAACGACGATGTGACCCATCTGTCTCTGCCGGTGAAGTCATTTTCCGATGCAAAGGCCGGTGTCATCCGCTGTAAATTCTGGGGGCTCGGCGGTGATGGTACCGTTGGTGCCAACCACAACACGGTCCGCATTATTAACGACAACACGGATAAGTTTGCACAGGCTTATTTTGAATATGATGCCAAGAAATCCTTTGGCGTTACCAAGTCCCATCTTCGCTTTTCCGACGAGCCGATTACCAGCTCCTACTACGTAAAGTCCGCTGACTTCGTAGCCTGCCACAACCAAAGCTACATTACCCAGTACGACATCGTGGATGAAATCGTGGAGGGCGGTACTTTCCTGCTTAACTGCAGCTGGACCGGAGAAGAGCTGGAGTCTCATATCCCGGCAAAGGTACGCCGCCAGATTGCAGAAAAGAATATCAATTTCTATGTGATTGATGCAAATAAAATTGCCCAGGAGTTAGGACTCGGCAGTCATACCAATACTGTTTTACAGGCTTCCTTCTTTGCTCTGATGCAGGTAATTCCTACTGAGGAAGCACTGGAAATGATTAAGGCTGCTACCAGAAAGACCTACTTTGCCAAGGGTGATGACGTGGTAGCACGAAACGTTGCTGCCATCGATGCAGGCGCTACCCAGATTGTGAAGGTAGAGGTTCCTGCTTCCTGGAAGACTGCAGAAGAAGCTTGCGAAGCCGCGGCTACTGCAGAGGTTCCGTCCGGAGGTACCAAGATCTTAGAGCCTATCAACAAGCAGAAGGGCGATGACCTTCCGGTTAGTGCCTTCAAAGGCTACGAAGACGGCCGTATCGACCTTGGTCTTACCGCTTACGAAAAGCGTGGTATCGCCCTGAAGGTTCCGGTATGGGATTCTGCAAAATGTATCCAGTGTAACAAGTGTGCTCTTGTTTGTCCGCACGCTGTTATCCGTCCATACTTATTAAACGATGAAGAAAAAGCAAACGCTCCGGAAGGCTTTGAAACCGTTCCGGCTCTGGGTGCCGCAGCTAAAGGCCTGCACTTTAGTATGCAGGTTTCCACCTACGACTGTACCGGATGTGGTTCCTGTGTTGCCTGCTGTCCTGCCAAAGAAAAGGCCATCACCATGGAACCTGTTACCCTTTGTGAAGAGCAGAAGACACTTTGGAACTACGGTCTGGAAGTTTCCGATAAGGGCGATTTATTCAACCCTTACACCATCAAGGGAAGCCAGTTCCGTCAGCCGCTCATCGAGTTCTCCGCTGCCTGTGCAGGCTGTGGCGAAACTCCTTACGCTAAGCTGTTAACCCAGCTCTTCGGTGACCGCGTATACTGGGCAAATGCCACAGGCTGTTCCCAAGCCTGGGGCTCCCCAATGCCGGGCATTCCTTATACAACAAACAAGAGAGGCTTTGGCCCGGCTTGGACCAACAGCCTGTTTGAAAATAACGCAGAGCTTGCTCTCGGTATGTTCTTATCCGTAAAGCAGCAGAGACTGTCCCAGAAGACTTTGGTTGAGGCTTACTTAGAAGAAACCGGCAGTGAAGCTGCAAAGAACTGGCTGGAAGCATTTGATGACTTTGACAAGTCCCGTGAAACAACGGATGCTTTGGTGGCTGAATTAGAAGTCCGCGATTTAGCCCTGCGTGAGCCTACCGCAAAGGATATGCTCGCAGATAAGATTTTAGCCCGCAGAGACCAGCTCTCCAAGAAGTGCTTCTGGATGTTCGGCGGCGACGGCTGGGCATACGATATCGGTTTCGGCGGCTTAGACCACGTAGTTGCCAGCGGCGAAGACATCAACGTTTTCGTAGTTGATACCGAAATCTACTCCAACACCGGCGGACAGTCCTCCAAGGCAACCCCTCTGGGTGCCGTAGCACAGTTTGCTTCTGCCGGAAAGCGCAGCAGAAAGAAGGACTTAGGTGCCATCTTCCAGACCTACGGCAATGTATACGTGGCTCAGGTTGCCATGGGTGCTGACCCGAACCAGTTAATCAAGGCGGTTCACGAAGCAGAACAGCACAAGGGACCATCCGTGATTATCGCTTACACTCCATGTGCTGCCCACGGTATCAAGGCCGGTATGGCAAATGTACAGGAAGAAATGAAGCGTGCAGTGGATGCCGGTTACTGGCTCCTGTACCGCTATAATCCAAATGAGGAAAAACCAATGAAGTTAGACTCTAAGGAACCATCCTTAGACTACGAAGAATTCTTAGAAGGAGAAACCCGTTACGCAGCGTTAAAGCGTACCTTCCCTGAACATGCGGAAGAACTGTTTAAGGCAGCAAAGGAAGACTCCGGTATAAGATATCAGAAGTATAAAAATATGGAACAGTAACATAAAAACCGACAGAAACTCAAAAAGCTCTGTCGGTTTTTATTTGCTTTTATATGGAAAACTCTTCTACTAATTCATTCAAACCTACCGCCTGTGCCGATAGCTCTTCACAAATTGCAGAGGTTTCCTGGGCCGTGGCAGAGTTGCTTTGAACAACATCCGTAATCTGCTTTATGTCTTCCTCTATTCCACGCACCGCTTCTGCCTGTTCCTCAGAAAGTTTTGTAGATGCCATGGCACCTTCCCGCACTTCTTCCAATGCCTTAATTACTTTTTCAAGAGCCTGAGCGGTACGCTCTGTAATCCGGTTACCCGTCTCCACTTCTGCGCCGGAAGCATCAATTAACTCCTTGGTATGAAGTGCTGACTGGGAGCTGCTCTCCGCTAACTTACGTATCTGCTCTGCAACCACGGAGAAGCCTCTTCCTGCTTCACCTGCTCTTGCCGCCTCAATAGATGCATTTAACGATAAGAGATTTGTCTGCTCTGCAATATCTTCGATTTCCGTAACAATTTTAGCAATTTCCATGGAGGTATCCGAAATCCGGCGCATTGCATCTGTCATAAGTTCCATTTCTGTATTACTGTCAAGGGTTGCCTGCTTTACTTCTTCCAACTTAACTAAGGCACCCCGACTCTGTTCTGCGTTCATCACCACACCGTCGGAAACATTCTCAATGGTCTCTTTCAGGGTGCTTACTGCCAAAGTCTGATTAGTGGCACCATAAGCCAGATCCTGTGCACTTGCCGCCAGCTGATTGGAACCAAGCATTACCTGATTTGCAGACTCACGAATATGCTGTAAAGTTTCACTTAGTTTCCTCTTAAGATCTCCCACAGAGGTCAAAAGACGTTCAAAGTCTCCCACATAGCTTTCCCTGTTCTTACTCTCTACGGTAAAATCACCCAGAGCCAGCTCTGCCAGAACAAAATCCATATCTTTGATTAACGCATTTAACTCCGTGGTCAGTTCTGCTGCAGCCGTTGTAAGCACCTGCGCTTCTTCCAGAGAACTGTCAATTGCTATCTCTGTATGCAGGTCACCGGTAACCAAAAGTTTAAGACGCTCTGCACATGCATGAATCGGATTGGAAATATTGGCACCAAGTTTATTTGCAATGCGGATAGATACCATAATTGCTGCAAACAAAACAGCGATAACAGCGCAAATGGTAAGTAGGAACGATCCTGCGTAGTCACTCTGGCTAACAGAAATAGCAACACTCCAGCCATCGGTTCCCTCGATTGGTGCGTATGCAATATATCTGCCTTCTCTACCTTCTTTATAGGTATCAAATCCGGTTTCTCCGGCAATCATTTTCTCACATATGGAGGCAAAGGATTTGTAAGAGTTATTCTCTTTGGCCAATTCTATCGTATTGATAATCTCGGTCAAAATCTCCTGTTTTGCATCCGCAATCGTATTACCATGCTGGTCAATCAGCACTACATTACAACTTTCACTAAAGGAGATGTCTTTTACGATATCCTGCAGGAAGTGATCATTGGACATAAAGATAACCGTA
>JAZQJL010000308.1:0-8087 GCA_045541595.1 Lachnospiraceae bacterium
CGGGAGACAGGCAGTCTTTGTCCACCTTCCGGAGCCTGGGAGGTACCCTGGCGGGCCTGATTATCGGTGCGGGGGTGCCGATACTGGCTTATAAAACCGACGGAGCCGGGAATACGGTGTTGGACGGAAGTGCATTTACGGTAATTGCAGGAGTATTTTCCGTACTGGCAGTGGGATGCTATCTGCTTTGTTATGTATTAACGACAGAGCGTGTGAAGTTTGCTGTGGATGTAAAGCAGAAGCAGGAAAATAACAGTGTGTTTACCATGTTAAAAAATGCGGTAAACAACCGGGCACTGATTTCTATTATTGCAGCATCTGTTGTCATGCTGCTGGCCCAGCTTACCATGCAGTCCATGGCAAATTACGTTTACCCGAATTTTTATGGCAACACAGCCGCCCAGTCGGCGTCTACCATTACCATGGTAATTGCCATGCTGATTGCGGCGGGGCTGGCAAAACCGATTGCCGGAAAATTTGGCAAGGCGGAAGTGAGTGTGGCATCTAATCTGCTGGCTGCAGTGATCTGCTTTGCCCTATTTATTATCCGGCCGGAAAGTGTATGGGTGTATGTGGCGCTGATGACGCTTTGCTGGCTGGGTCTGGGTATGTTTTCCATGGTGAACTGGTCCCTGATTACGGATGTGATTGACTACTCGGAATTAAAAAACGGTGTCCGGGAAGACGGTTCGGTGTATGCGCTGTATTCTTTTGCGAGAAAGCTTGGACAGGCGGCGGCTGCCGGAGTATCCGGTGGGCTTCTGACCCTGATTGGCTACAGTGAGGCAACGGCATTTGATCCTTCCGTGACGTTGGGGATTTTTAATATTTCCACTTTGGTTCCGGCGGGAGGATTCTTATTGCTTGCCTTGATTTTATGGTTTTGGTATCCTCTTCATAAAAAACAGGTGGAGGCGAATGTGGCGGCACTGAAGAAAAAGCGGGGAGAAGATGTCTGATTTTTACAGTTACTTTTTGGTAGGAAGATAGTATGATGGAAACAGAAGGAAAAGAGAGGAGACTGCAGGGCATCCTGCAGAGATACATATGGGAAAAATAATTACTTGTGCAGCGGTGTTTTCGGACCACTGCGTATTACAGAGGAACAAAGAAATCCGGGTGTGGGGAACTGCCGCCCATGGAACAAAAATAGAAGTGTCTATCCATGGGGCACTGGCAAGTACGGTTACTCAGGGGCATGACTGGGAAGTAACTCTACCGGCGATGAAAGCCGGCGGACCATACGTCATGGAAATTGCGTCTGAGGGCGTGGTATATCAGCGGTTTGAGGACGTGATGGTGGGGGAAGTCTGGCTGGCCGGCGGTCAGTCTAACATGGAATATCAACTGCGGCAGGATGCGGACGGAGCAAAAGCCATGGCGCAGATGGCAGACTCCAATGTGCGTTACTACCAGGTGAAGCAGATTCCGTGTATGGATGATTATTTTTACCGGGTGGAGCAGGAAAATCACTGGATGCTTCCTGATGATGAAGAAAGGGATACCTGGTCCGCAGTGGGCTACTATTTTGCAAAGCGGCTGGCAGCAGAACTGGGTGTGACCGTCGGCGTCATCGGTTGTAACTGGGGCGGGACCTCTGCCTGTGCATGGCAGGATAAAGACAGTATCTTAAGCCATGAGGATACAAAAATTTATTGGGAAGAATATGCGGATCTGATTGCAACGCAGGATCCAAAAGAATATGAAAAAGAATGGATCGGCTATTACAACTGGCACGCGGACTGGCAGCCGAGAATGGATGCCTTTTATACCGCAAATCCAACCGCAACCTGGGATGAAGCCCAGGCGGCAGTGGGAGAATCCAAGTGGCCGGGACCGATGGGACCAAAGCATGAATTCCGTCCTACGGGCTTGTATGAATGTATGCTGAAACGGGTGGTGCCGTATACTCTCGGCGGTGTGATTTATTATCAGGGAGAAAGCGACGACCATCGTCCGAATGCCTATTATCATCTGTTTGGCAGTCTGATTCAGACTTGGCGCAGAGAGTTTCGGGATGAAAATCTTCCGTTTCTTTGTGTACAGCTGCCAATCCATCATTACGACGGGGACAGCGTGATGGACAAGTGGTGTGCCATCCGTGAGGCTCAGATGCGGCTGCATCAGGAAGGGGTGGTGACCGGTATTGCGGTAGCTCTGGAATGCGGCGAGTATAACAATATTCATCCGGTACATAAAACCGAAGTGGCCAGAAGACTGGCAATCCAGGCACTGTACCATGTATACGGCAGGGGGTCTGAGGAAGAGATTTACGGACCGGTCTTCAAAGCGTTTTCAGTAAACGGTTCGGAAGTGCTGGTGAACTTCTGCCATGCCGAGCATGGCTTCAAAGTGTGCGGGGATGAGATTAAAAACTTTGAAATCGCAGGTTCGGACGGCAAATTTTTCCCGGCGGAGGCAGAAATCAGAGGAAGTGCGGTTGTGCTGAAAAGCAAGGAAGTAAAGGTTCCGACAGCTGCCCGTTACATGTGGACGGATTACGCCGAAGTAACCTTATTTGGCGCCAACGGTTTGCCGGTGGCTCCGTTTAACACAAGTTTATAGAATGTTTACGGATTTTATAAAAAAGATAGAAAAGAGCCTTGTTGTATGGTATAATAGTCCCATATGACAAGGCTCTTTTGCGTCTGGGGTGACGCAAAACAAAAGTACTATCGGATGGGAGAAGAAAACTTATGGGAACACCGGATAAAAGCAAAATCAAGCACTTTGATTTTCAGAAGAAACCAATCTCACCCTGCTTCTTAATGAGTGTGGCAAAGGGAATTATCAGCTGGCCTGACTTAAAAAAGCGCGGCGCCGTGCTGACAAAAACCAATATGGAGGGTATCGAAGACAAACCGTATCTGATGCTGGTTACTCATTCCTCCATGGTGGATTTTAATCTGATGTTAAAGGCAAGTCATCCATATAAGGTCAATAACGTTATGACCCTGGAGGGCTTCAACACGTACACGGAACCTCTGATGCGTTCTCTGGGCGTGTTGGGTACCAGAAAATTCATAACGGATATTCATTTGATTAAAAACATGAAGTACTGCGTGGATAAGTTAAAGAATCCTTTCGTTCTGTTTCCGGAAGCAAGATACTCCCTGGACGGATGTACCTCCTACCTGCCGTCGTCCCTCGGCAAAATGGTGCGCCTTCTTGGTGTTCCGGTGGTGGTGCTGATGATTCACGGCAATTTCGTTACCTGTCCGCAGTGGAATAAAATCAACAAAAAAACCTTCGTAGAGGCAGAGGCAAAGCAAATCATCACTGCAGAAGAAACCAAATCCCTGTCGGTGGATGAAATCAACCGCCGCATTGCAGAAAACTTTCAATACGACGATTTTGCATGGCAGAAGGAAAAGCAGTTAAAAATCGACCATCCGCAGCGTGCCAAAGGCTTGCATGCCCTATTGTACAAGTGCCCAAACTGTAAGGAAGAACACAAGACTGATTCCGAGGGCACAAAGCTTTGGTGTAACTCCTGCAAAAAGACCTGGGAAATGGACGAATACGGCGAACTGCATGCCTTAGAGGGAGAAACCGAGTTTTCGCATATTCCTGACTGGAGCAACTGGGAAAGAGACTGTGTCCGCAAGGAAATCGAAGACGGCACCTACTATTTTGAAGACGAGGTGCGGGTGGAAACCCTGCCGGGCTCCTGGAAGTTTTACAAGCAGGGCATGGGCAAGTTAATCCAGACGCCGGAAGAAACCAGGGTAGAGTGCAACTATTACGGAGAACCTTACGTGTTGACCCGCAGTGCCATGAGCTTAGAGAGCATGCATATCGAGTACGATTACCTGGGCAGAGGCGACTGCGTGGACATTTCCATCCCCGAGGACAGCTTTTGGTGCTATCTGACAAAGCGGGATGCCATCACAAAGATTTCCTTTGCAACGGAAGAGATGCACAAGCTGGCAATGAGGAAGAAAGAAGAGAAATAGAGCATAAAAACAGAGGAGATTGCCTGCAATCTCCTCTTTACATTTTCATGCCGGTAATTGGTTTTAAGGGCCTTGATGGAAAGCTTTTAGAGGCAGACCGCGCACTTAGAGTGGATCAGTCTGCAAACCTTTCGGTGTTTTAGTCCGTGAAAGGAGTTGGGACAGAATTTGTCTATGAGGCTTATGATGTGGATAAGCTTTATGATTGTTTTGTATAGAAGAATTTTCGCCATATAATATATGATTTACGCAATATTAGAAAAATCAAAGAGATTATATGTATAATAAACTTACGAAATATAAAGAAGAGGGAGTGATTCCGTTGAAGCACAAATAATTTATTATAAAAATGATATTTATAATTTGTTTAGACTCTAACGTATGGTATTTTGAAAATGGTTAGTGTGATAGTTTAAGGAGGTTAACTGATGAAGATGAGAAATAATATAATTAAAAAAGTATTGTAATTACAATGGTAATGGCAATCCTGTCCGTGGCCATGTCACAAGAGAATATATGTTTTGCCAGTCCAAGTGGAAATAATACGGCATATTGTGTCGGAACAGATTATGGAGATGGTGTGAATACGATGTCGGATGCAATAACTGCTGCATCACTATACCAATCAATGGGGTTAACTGCTTATGTAGATGTGACTCCTACAGTAAATTCTATGAATTCTGCTCATGCAAATGGGACGAAGTATTTGGAAAGTGGAATTGTTTTTTTGTCGGGGCACGGTACTCCTTCAGGAATGAGATTTGATTACATGGGGAATGGTGGAGATTATGCCGTAGGTGTAACGAAAGGAAATACGAATTACAATAATGGAAATTGCTATTACTATGGATTGGGAGGATTTGCACTATCTGATGTGGCGTTATACGTATTTGCGGGGTGTAATACAGCGACTGGAACAAACAATTTGGCCAAATGGGCTGTAGATAATGGTGCAAGAATATCCATTGGATGGTCCGCGGAAGTTGGAGATTATTCTCATACACTGTGGCTTGAGAGATTTAACGATGCAATTGCTTCTGGTAATACTGTAATGCAAGCATGTAATGTAGCGGATTCATATACATATAATGATTCTGCTGTTAAAAATCACGTGATGTATGGATATTATTATACAAATCCGTATGATTTGATAAATCCATATAGTGTATCAGCAGTTTCTGAATTTAGCAGACCGGAAATGGTGGTATTTAATAACGTGACGGAAGAAAATGCAGAATAAAAGATTATGAATTATTTATTTGAAAGATTTGGCGATGACGCACAGTTATTTAACTTGGAAAAACAGGGAATTCAGAATAAAATATATGAGTGTGCTTTGAATGTGGATGATATTTTGTCAAATTATGCTGTAACTTTTATTTTAGAAAACAATTGTTTGGTGGGATATGATAATACAAATGATATAAACATAGTTGATGTAAAGCAGACAGTTGAGGAATTTTATAATGAAGTAGATCTTAATTGTCTTCCAGAGATGTATGATACAATGTATAAAGAACTTAGTGCCTCGATAGAGGGAGAAATAAATTTGTTTGAGCAGTATTTGTATTATGATGTTACGACAGAATGTATTTATATAGCATACAATTACCAGGCAACAGATAATGAAGGATTTGAATTTGCAGATCAAATTATGAGATTATGGGAGTAATTAATGAAGAAAAGATTATTAATTTTATTTCTTTCACTCTTAGCCATATTACTAGTTGTTGGATGTACCATAATAAGTAAAAAGTATGAAAAAGAATCTTCTACTCACGTGATATTTGAAGCAGAAGAAATGGAATATGTTGGGACTCCTAATTGTTCCGAGGAAAGTGCACTTTATCATAAGAATTTTCTACAAAAATTCATACAAATAGGTATGTTAGATGAAACGACTGAAAATGTTGTCATTTCTCTGCCGGGAATGTATATAATGGGCTCTGTTTTGGCTGAAATAACACAAGGAGAGGCACAAAAACAAATCCTTACATTTTTGGAAGTAGAGGATACGTCTATATTAAAAAATAATGTGCAAGAAATAAATAATATATCCTGTGAGAGCAAAAACGGTTTGTTTTGTGGCTCCTTATGGATTGATAAAGCGTTCAACAATAATGCAGAGATATTGAATTATTTAGCGCAGAATTATGGAATATCTTCTTATATAGGGGACTTGCAGGCAGAGGATATGCAAGCACTGTTTGAAGAGTGGTTAAATAATTCTATTAGAGATAATCGCATAGGAGAGAAATTTATTAAATGGGACAAAAATGCGGTGCTGGAATTTATTGTTGCATCATATTTTTCTGATTCCTGGAAAGCGCCTTTTGATGAGAAGAAATCAGCAAAAAGGATGTTTTATGGAGATAACGTGACTGAAAGTGAATTTATGTATAAAGCAAGTAAGAAAACTGTTTACAGTGGTAAAACATTTTCAGCACTGGAAGAAGAATTCGAAAATGGTGGTGTAATATGGTTTGTTCTTCCGGATAAAGGAAGTAGTGTTGCAAATGTAATTGAGGAGAAAGAATGGCTTTCGTTAGTAACAAATGGGAAGTCAGAATGGATGGATCAAAAAGTATATTATGTAGAAGAATACATACCTAAATTTGAAATTTGTAATAGTACTGATATAAAAAAGATTTTTCAGCAGATGGGAATTTCGTATATTTTTAATGCGGATCAGGCCGATTTCTCTCCAATTAGTAATGAAAAGGGTGTGTTTATATCGAAAATGCAGCAAATATGTAATTTGAAGATAGATGAAAATGGTTGTATGTTTTCATCGGTTCATCAAGCTGAATTTGTAAAATCTGGTTCGTATGGGTATGAGAAATTTGTTTTTGAGGTAAATCGTCCTTTTATATTTGTTCTAACAAATAAAGCTGGATTAATAGTGTGTGTGGGAATAATTAACAACCTTTAACAAACCGGACTAATAAAGATAGACTGTTAGGAGCATGTGTTTTGAAAAAATGTAAAAAGCTTATGGAAGGAATTATAGTAGTCGCTTTAATTATTTTCTTCTCTGTAGGTATTATTTATTTGTATTTAATAAGTAATTTTACTCCGCTGTTGAATAACGATGATAAACAGGAAGTTGAACCGAATGGGAATATAGACTATTTCAACGGAGAGATTTTAGAAATTACAGAAGAATATTTGTATGTGAAACCTATAGAAGATTGGGAGTGGGAAGAAGTAGCTAAAGTTAGGCTTCCTTTGAATGGGTGGAAAGAATTCGACTCTTCTCAATTTCAATGTGGTGATATTGTTCGGGTACCGTTTAATAGTAGTTACATGGAATGGGGAGAGGATGAAGTATTCCTAAGTGTTATTTTTCAGATTTATGACTTGGCAGAATAGTATATAACGAGGAATGTGATTTGTTTAGAGGAGCATAAGCAGAGGAAAAAGTAAATAGATCGGAAGCAAAATAAATGTAAAATGGTG
Organism: Lachnospiraceae bacterium; assembly: GCA_045541595.1. Taxonomy (GTDB): domain Bacteria; phylum Bacillota; class Clostridia; order Lachnospirales; family Lachnospiraceae; genus SIG299. Next base: position 7,416 of record JAZQJL010000308.1, read on the forward strand.
TCATTGTATATCGATTTTGATATACAATGACACCATTTTAAATTATTTCCGGCGAAGAAATAATTCTTTTTAACACCAGCGATAATAATAGCGAATCATTTTCCGATAGTTGTTTTACATCATTCACAACAGATTGAAACAGAGAAGGGTTATTAATTGACGGATCAAAAAATTCTGCAGGAGATAAATTAAAATAATCGCATATATCTAAAAATGCTGACATGGAAGGAAGAGTACGCCCTGATGTAATAGATTGTATATAGCCTTGTGAGTGTCCTAAATCGAGGCTTAATTGATACTCAGAAAGGTTCTTTTGCATTCGTAGCGAATTTATTCGTTCTCTAATAAAACTATCGTACATGACTCATACCTCCTCTGTATAATTCTATGCTTTTTAAAAGAGAAATAATCGCTTTAAAATATCTAAAAATAGCAGAAAAATATTGAAAAAGATACTTAAAATATTTATCATAAAAAATAGAAATCGAATTATGTCGGGAGGTTGAAAAAATATGGAAAAAATTGTACAATATGAACATAACTTGATAGGAGGTCAGGACGTGTTTCAGATTGGAATATGTGATGATGAAAAGGCAACGTGTGCGGAATTGGAAGAACTAATTTATGAATGTGGAAAAGAAATGGGTATAAGATTTGAAGTCAGTATTTGGT
>JAZQJL010000309.1:0-4665 GCA_045541595.1 Lachnospiraceae bacterium
CCGACTTGCAAGCAATACCGCCAACACCATGGTAAATCCGTTTAAAATACCGTCTGCGTGACCTTTTGTAATCTCATTCAATTTTTTTTCAAATTTAGACTCTTCTTCCTCTTCTTCATAAAAAGATGCGGAAAAAGTTAATGTTTTCATACCCAGAGACAATGAATCAACAAATGCCACCACTCCACGGATAATCGGTAACTTCAATACCGGATTTTTCTTTGTGGAAAGGGTGTTCGTCTCAACTACAATTTCTTTGTTTGGTTTTCTGACAGCTACGGCATACTCATTGCCGTTTTTCATCATAACGCCTTCAATGACCGCCTGTCCACCAATCCCGGATGGTTTCATGGTTAATCCTCCTTTTTTTATACTTCATAAGTCCTTTTCAGACTGTTTGGGGTTGCACCACTTTGTTCAGAGCCAATCTCGAAAATCCGTTGGATTTCCTTTGATTCAGCTCTGAACATTTAAAAATAGGTTGAGCCCATAGTTATAGCTCAACCTGATTTTTAAACCTTATATTCTTGTCTACTACTGTGTTAAACCATACTTACGGTTGAACTTTTCAATAGCACCACGAGCAGCAGCAGCTTTCTGCTGACCGGTATAAAAAGGATGACACTTGGAACAGATTTCTACGTGAATCTCGCTCTTGGTGGAACCTGTTACGAATTCATTACCGCAGTTACATGTTACCTTTGCCTGATAGTACTTTGGCTGAATTGCTTCTTTCATTCTTTTCACCTCTTATTTTAAACATTACGATTATTAACCGCATAATAAACAGCTTTTACATTGTATCATAAAACTTTTTCAAATGCAATAGGTTAATTTATAATTTTTGTCTTTTTTACCATTTCGATAAAATCAGCGTTATTTCTTGTCTGAGTAAACAGTTTTATGATGTTTTCTGTTGCTTCCTCCGACTTAACACCGTTTAACGCACGGCGCATAATGGTAGATGCTTCTAATTCGCTTGGAGTTAACAGTAAATCCTCTCTTCTGGTGCCGGACTTAGGCAAATCAATTGCCGGAAATACGCGGCGTTCGGACAGGTTTCTGTTCAGAACCAGTTCCATGTTGCCGGTACCTTTGAATTCTTCGAATACCACGTCGTCCATACGGCTGCCGGTATCTACCAGGGCCGTAGCAAGCACGGTAAGGCTGCCGCCCTCTCTCATGTTACGGGCTGCACCGAAAAACTTTTTCGGCATATGAAGCGCTGCAGGATCCAGACCGCCGGACAGAGTACGGCCGCTGGCCTGTACGGTTAAGTTATACGCTCTTGCCAGACGGGTAATACTGTCTAACAGGATTACCACATCTTTCTTGTGCTCCACAAGACGCTTTGCCCGTTCAATTACCATTTCAGATACTCTCTTATGGTTTTCCGGAAGTTCATCAAACGTAGAGTAGATTACCTCTACCTGATTTCCTTCAATGGACTCTTTGATGTCGGTAACTTCTTCCGGCCGCTCATCAATTAACAAAATGATGAGATGCATGTCCCGGTGATTACGGGTAATTGCCTTTGCCACCTGCTTAAGCAACGTTGTTTTACCGGTTTTCGGCTGGGATACAATCATACCTCGCTGGCCCTTGCCGATTGGAGAAATTAAGTCTACCATCCGCATGGCAAGCGGACAGCCCGGAGTTTCTAAATGAATACGCTCATTTGGGAAAATTGGGGTAAGATGCTCAAATCTTGGTCTTTTCATCGGAGTTTCCACTACAGGGAAACCGTTGATGGTTTTTACATATAATAACGGACTGAACTTTTCTGTTGCCGTACGGATTTTTGTATTACCGGAAACAATGTCACCGGTACGAAGTCCGTATTTGCGAAGCAACGGGGTACCCACATATACGTCATTTTCGCCCGGAAGGTAATTATCACAACGGATAAAGCCAAAGCCCTCCGGCATAATTTCAAGAATTCCTGTTTTTGTTTCTCCGCTGTCCAGTGCTTCCAATTCCTTTGGAGTCATTGCAGCTATATCCTGAGGAGTCGGGCCCTTTGGCTGCTCGTTTTGAGTTCCTACCGGTTGCTGCGGCTGCGGCCGCTGTCCCTGGGCACTGTAGCCGTTCTGCTGGGCATTATACGGTGCTCTGGACTGCTGTGTATTATAAGACGGTCTTGGTTGCTGTACATAGGAAGTATTCCCCTGATTTCTTGGCGCACCATAACCTGCCTGTCCTTTTTCCTGATACTGCAACGGACGACGCGGATCCTGTGTATTCTGGTAAGATACCCTGCGTTCTTCCTGGACCTTTGTTTCTTCAACCACCGTCTCCGGCTTAGTTTCCTGTGTTTCTTTTTCTGCCACCGGCTCCGCTTCCGGTGTTACCTGTCCGGACAAAAGCTCCATAAGCTCCGGTTTCCGCATTGTAGAAATTCCTTTTAATCCTCTTTTTTTTGCCTCTTCCTTTAATTCAGTCAAAGACATCGCTGAAAAATCTGCCATACCATTCTCCTTTTAACTTTACATTTATTCTTTGGGGGGATTTAGGGGATTTGTAAAATACAACATAAGAATTCTTATGATTTTCCATCATTATACAACAACTTTTCAAAAAAGAAAAGTGGTATTTCGTTTCATTGACGAAAAACTTTTTCAGTGGTAAAATAATGAATTGTACGACTCTACGAGAGGGAGATTTCCGGATGAAACCGTATTTTTACAGTGCAGATGAATATTTCAAAGAAACCTTCGGCAAAAAAATGTTCCGCCTCTCCCTGGACGGAGGAATGACCTGTCCGAACCGTGACGGCACTGCCGGTTACGGTGGTTGTGTGTTCTGTAGTGAACAGGGGTCCGGCGACTTTGCTGCCCAAAGAAAGGGCACAGTTGCAGAGCAGCTGGAAGCCGCCAAAGTACAGGTAAAAAACAAACTGCCAAAAAACGGAGCACCCTTTGGATATCTGGCATATTTCCAGTCCTACACCAACACCTATGCACCGGTGGATTACTTAAAGCAACTTTTCTTTGAAGCCATCGCGCATCCGGATGTGGAGGGCTTATTTATCGGCACAAGGCCGGACTGTCTTCCTGAGCCTGTACTTCATCTTTTGGAAGACCTGGCTAAGAAAAAACCGGTTTACGTGGAGCTTGGCCTCCAGACCGCAAAGCCGGAAACCGTTTCCTACATCAATCGTTGTTACGAAAACAAGGTATTTGAACAGGCAGTTCATGCGCTTCATTCCCGGGGCATCCCTGTCATTGTCCACTGCATTCTTGGTCTGCCTTACGAATCTTTGGAAGATATGAAACACACCATTGATTATATTTGTTCCCTGCCGGTTCACGGCATAAAGCTGCAGCTGCTGCATATATTAAAGGGGACAAAGCTGGCCGATGACTACGAACTGCTTCGCGGCAACAATGCCTTTGCCTGTATGGACCGTGCCGCCTATTTTAATACGATTGCAGCTTTACTGCCACGCATTCCGTCCCACATGGTAATCTACCGGCTTACCGGCGACGGCCCTAAAAATTCACTGATTGCTCCCACATGGAGTACCGATAAATGGCGCGTACAAAACGACCTGCGCAAAGAACTGAAAGAAAAAAATATTATTCAGGGAGGAGCCTTACCACCATGCAATCCGAATCTTTGATGCTTTACAAACTGATTATTCTTTATATTCTCGACCGTATGGATTTTCCGATTACAAACACGGAGCTTACCCGTTTTATTCTGGAAAAAGAATACTGTGATTACATCACTATCAATCAGATTCTGGAAGAGCTTATCGAAGATGACTACGTGGAAACGGATCACTCCCATAATACTTATTTGTACCGCATTACTCCTTCCGGAAAAGAAACTCTATCCTTTTTCTATACCAGAATTTCCGTTGCCATCCGGGATGAAATCGACAGCTATCTTTCCGAAAAGGAATACCAGCTCCGTGAAATGGTTTCCACCACTGCCGACTACTACGAAGCAAAGAAAAACGAGTTCGTTGTGGAACTCCGTGTAGTAGAGCGTGACAGCGAACTCGTTCATATCAATCTGTTAGTAACTTCTGCCGCAGAGGCAGATTTGATTTGCGGACGTTGGAAAGAATGCAGTGCCGATATTTACGGCTACTTAATTTCCACCCTGGCTGCGGCTCCCCAGCCGGCATCCAAATAATTATTTTGCTTCAAAAATACCACTCTTTTTTACCAGATTGGATACCAAATCGATGCATGGCCCCAGGGTAAATACCATCAGGACCGTAAGCACACCGACGGTTCCGTCTACTAAAATTGCCACAACGGTAGCAATTGCGTCATAAGGCATTCGGATAAACTTATACGGAATTGTTTTCTTTGTGGCTTTTTCTATGTCTCTGTGCACCAGCATCGGTAATGCATCGTACGGGGAGGTTCCCAAGCCGCAGTTCATATACAAAGCTACTGCGAATAAAAACAGCGTCAGGGTCGGAATCAGGATTCCGATTTTCATCCCCACCGTCAGTTCCTCCGTCGGAGGTAAAAAGCCCAGCGTATCAATTACCCAGCCGGTAAAATCTGCAGAATATCCCACCAGCACCATGTTTCCGATGGTCCCGAGACCGAACATTCTCCAGTCCTTCAGTAATACAATTACAAATAAAACCGCATTAAATATCAGCTGAAAGGTGCCGAAACTGATTCCCGCTTTGGCGCAGAG
>JAZQJL010000310.1:0-6688 GCA_045541595.1 Lachnospiraceae bacterium
CTGGCCACATGCCATTGACCCTTGCGTATCTTACGATGAAAACGGAAACCTTTGGCTGATTTACGGTTCCTGGTCCGGCGGTATTTATGCCGTTGAACTGGACGAGACTACCGGTTTGCGTGATTACACCGTTTCCTATCCGGATGTAGATCCGGGCGTGGCAGCGGTAACTTCCGATGCATATTTCGGAACAAAGATTGCCGGCGGTGCATATGTATCCGGTGAAGGTGCCTATGTAGAAAAAATCGGCGATTACTGGTTCTTATTTATGTCCTACGGCTTCTATTCTCCGGATGGCGGATATGAAATGCGTATTTTCCGCTCCGACAGCATTGACGGCCCTTATGTGGATGCAGATGGGGAAAGCGCTATTTTCCCTGCATATAAAATGAATTACGGTAAGAATCTTACCGCTGACAATGGCGACAAGCTGATGGGCGGCTATCAGTGGGAAAGCATGACACTCGGTGAAATTGCCCAGGGTCATAACTCTGCCTTCACCGATGCAGACGGTAATACTTATGTAATATACCACACCAAGTTTAATGACGGCACGGCAAATCATGCCCTTCGTGTACATCAGTTGTACTTAAACGAAGACGGTTGGCTTGTGGCAGCTCCTTATGAGTATACCGGTGAGACCGTAAATAATGATACTTTGGCAACAACAGAGTTTGAAGCGTCTGAAATTGCAGGGGAATATCAGGTTATTGTCCATAAGTACAAGATGGACTATGAAAATCTGGAAATTGTAAAGCCTGCCACCATTGTACTTTCCGCGGATGGTGCAATTTCCGGTGCCTATACCGGTACCTGGGAAGTTTCTGCAGGCTCCTATGTAACCATTACTTTAGGAGGCGTGGAATATAAAGGCGTGCTGGTAGAACAGATTATTGACGGAACGGCAAACCGGACCCTTTGCTTCACTGCAAAGTCTGCAGACGGTGTCAGTGTATGGGGCAGCCGTACGTTTGGTAATGAGTATGCTGTTGCAAAGACAAGAGATGCTTTAGGTCTTGCAAACCCAAATAATATTTTCCCGGTTGGCGGAGAAATTTTCCGGAATGTTACCCTTCCGACGGAAGGCGTTCAGGATGCGGTAGTGACCTGGACCAGCAGCAATACGGCAGTACTTAGTGATGCAGGTGTTGTAACCATTCCGGCGCAGGATACGGTTGTAACCATGACCTGCACTATTGTTAAAGGCAATATCGGTTATCAGAAGTCTTTTGATGTGACGGTAATGGGCGAAAGCTCCAGAAACGGTGACATTGAAAGTAATTTGGTAGCAAAGTTTGAATTTGAAGGTGATTTTAAGGATTCCTTAAGTGATGCGGTAGGTACTGCCATTGCGCAGACTTCCGGCACTGCGCCTTCCATTAAGAAGGATACAACTTTGGGTAGCTCTGTAGTTCAGGTAAATTTCGGATACAACGATGCCAACACCAGTAACTATGTAGAGTTTGCCAACCCACTGAAGGGCAGTACATCCGGCGAAGCTACGGTTTCCATGCTGGTAAAGCGTACCGATGCGGATGTGTTTGACGCACTTTGGGGCTTTGTGGATGCTGACAATTCCGACGGTATAGACGGCAGATATTACTTAACCGGTAATGCTTACGTGGGCTTTAACGGAACCGGCGGCTGGTTTGATGCAAATCATGCAGACCATGTAACCAACGCAATTCCTGTGGGCGAGTGGGCTATGGTAACTGTAGTTGCCGATGGCACCGGCTTTGATATTTACGTGGACGGTGCGCTTGTTTTCAATGAAACCTATACGAAAGCATTCGGATGCAGTGAGGACTTTTCTGATTATGCAAGTGTAACCAATCTGATTGCTTCCGCAGATACGTTCTATCTGGGTTATGGCTCCTGGTGGGGTTCCGCACCGTTTAGAGCAGATGATTTACAGTTCTTTGACAGAGCTCTTACAGCAGCAGATGTATCTGCACTGTATGACGATTTCCTCACACCGGATGAAGACGAAGAAGAGGAAGAGCCGGAAAGCAACAGAAGCTTTAGCGAACTGACAAATTTAAGAACCTACTTTAATGACTTTGAAAACGGCCTTGGCGACGCAACCGTAGTAGGAAGCGGTCAGGTAGAGCAGCTGGGCTACGACGGCGTATATCATAACGTGGCAGGAGGAACTGCAGGCGTACGTACCAATTACCTGTTACTTCCTTCCGACACTATTAAAAATGCGGTTTCTACCGGAAGCAATGAGATGACCATCGGCTTCTGGGTAAATGTGGCAGATGCTGCAGACTATTATTGGTCCCCTATTTTTGCAGCCTATGGAGATGCTCCGTCCGGCGGTACAAATACCTGGCCGGTGCTGGCATTGATGTCCAGATTAGAGGCACGGTTAAACTGTGCAGGATGGTCAGACTTTACTGATGCAGAAAATGTAGCGGGAGCAAATGCGGTGGGTTCCCAGTGGCTGGATGACAAAGAATGGCATTTCTATACTGCAACCTTCACAGAAGATACCGTAACTGTTTATGTGGATGGTGTCGTAAAGAATCAGTGGAGCTTTGACGGTTCCGACGGAAACAATGTAAGCGGATTGTTTACAGCAGGGGCAGACCTGGACTATGTATGTCTTGGCGGTAACCAGGCATTTGATTGGGCAGATAAGGATCCGTCCTACATGTTTGATGAAGTGTCCGTATTCTCTACAGCCCTCAGTGCAACAGAAATCGGTACTTATATGAATGCAATCGGTGCTCCTCGTAATGTAAAGGAATACCGTACTTATTACAACAACTTTGAAGCAGGTCTTGGTGATACAACCGTAGTAGGAAGTGGCGAAATCGAGACTGCGGAAGATGAAGATTTTAACAAAGTATATCATAATGTAGCAGGAGGAACCGCAGGCGTACGTACCAACTATCTGCTGCTTCCTTCCGATGCCATTGCAGATGCAGCTTGTGCAGGTAACAATGAAATGTCCATTGGTTTCTGGGTAAATGTGGCAGATGCAACGAATTATTATTGGTCTCCGATTTTTACTGCGTACGGAGATGCTCCGGCCGGCGGCACAAACACCTGGCCAGTACTGGCATTGATGTCCAGACTGGAGGCACGGTTAAACTGTGCAGGTTTTTCCGATTTTACGGATGCAGAGAACGTAACAGGTACCAATGCTGTGGGAACACAGTGGCTGGATGATAAGGCATGGCACTATTACACTGCAACCTTTACAGAAGATACTGTAACCGTTTATGTGGACGGTGCGGTAAAGAACCAGTGGAGCTTTGACGGTTCCGACGGAAATAACGTAAGCGGATTGTTTACTGCCGGAAGCGACCTGGACTATGTATGTCTTGGCGGAAACCAGGCGTTTGACTGGGCAGATGCCGATCCATCCTATATGTTTGATAAAGTATCCCTGTTCTCCGTGGCATTAACTCCGGAAGAAATTGCGGAAGTGATGACAGAGACGGATGCTCCGGAGGCGGATCCGACCCCAACGCCGGACCCAACGCCAACCCCAATGCCAACTGCAACACCAACGCCTCTTCCGACACCGGTTGTGAGAGCTGACCGTGACGCAGACGAAGTAGAGGGCTTCAGAACCTACTTTAATGATTTCGAAGCAGGTTATGGCGATACTACTCAGGTGGGTGACGGTGCCATTGAAGATGATGCCGATGCTCATTTTGGTAAGATTTATCATAATGCAACCGCAAATCTCGGCGTACGTACGAATTACCTCTTGTTACCTGATGATGCAATCGCAGATGCGTTAAGTGCAGGCAATAAAGAACTGTCCATCGGCTTCTGGGTAAATGTAGCAGATGCAACCGATTACTGGTTCTCTCCTATGTTTACCGCCCACGGTGCTGCACCGACGGCCGGCGGTAATACCTGGCCGGCATTGATTCTGCAGTCCAGATTGCTGGCTCAGATTAACTGTGCAGGTTACACTAATTTCGAGGCGGCAGATAACTTAGCAGGAAAGAATACAGAAACCACACAGTGGTTAGATGATAAAGAGTGGCATTATTACACTGCAACTTTTACCGAAAATCATGCGACTGTTTATGTGGATGGCGTAATAAAGAACCAGTGGTATGCTGACGGCAGCGACGGTCACAACATGAAGGGTCTGTTTACCAACGGCGGAGAATTAACGTATATTGCTCTTGGCGGTAACCAGGCATGGGATTGGGGCGATAAAGACTCCTCCTACACCTTTGATGATGTTGCAATCTACTCCACCGTACTTTCTGCAGGAGAAATTGCGGATATTATGGAAGCAAAGCTGGCAGATCCGGACCCAACAGTAACACCGACCCCGGATCCGACACCGACAGCAACACCAACTCCGACAGCAACACCGACACCAACGTCTACGCCAAAACCAACGGCAACACCAAAGCCAACGTCTACACCAAGACCAACGTCTACACCAAGACCAACGGCAACACCAAGACCAACGTCCGCGCCAAGACCGACGTCTACTCCAAGACCAACGGCAGTACCGACGGCAACACCAAAACCGACGGCAACACCAAAGCCAACGTCTACTCCAATGCCGACAGCAACACCGACCCCAACTCCGGTGCCGGGTGTAGTGAAGGTACCGACCGGCGGAAATAATCTGGCTGACAAGGGTGGAAACAAAGTTTCCGTACTGGTGCAGCAGCCGAATACCGAAAATCAGCTGGTTATTCCGGGGGTAACAAATAAGGATGATGCAAAGGTAACCTGGGAGAGCACCAATCCTGATGTGGTAGGAATTAACGACAACGGCGAACTTACCATGAAGAAGCCGGGTATGTCCGAAATTGTGGTAACCGTGGGTGAAGGCAAAAATGCCAAGACGGAAACCATTGTTGTAGTGGTGGAGGAAGAACCGGAAATCAAGAACGATCCACTGGAAGCGTGGAAGTATATCCTTCTAGGACCGAAGAAGAATGATACCAGTCCGGTGCGTGTTCTGTTACCGGGTGAAACCGAAGACATCAATTTCTGGGGTGCACTGCAGTGGAAGTCCGGTAAGTACCAGTGTAAGTGGGAATCTTCCAATCCTTCCGTACTGGTAACCGATAATGCCGGAAGAATCCGCGCGAAGAAAGCCGGCACGGCAACCTTAAGTCTGACGATTAAAAACAAAGAAACCGGCAAGTATTTAGAGGTTAAGTCCATAGAAATTGTGGTTCCGGAAACCGATGCAGCTAAGATTAAGCTCGGAACCTCCAAGCATAATACATTCGAAAAGCTGATGTTACGTCAGAATGAAAGAATTGACCTGAATTTCTACGGAGTAAAGAACTGGAAGTCAGAATACTTTAAGTGCATCTGGGTATCTTCCGATGTAACTACGGTATGGGTAGATAAGCTCGGAAAACTGACTCCGGTATTACCTGGAACCGCAACGGTTACCTTAATCCTGATTGACAAGCGGACAGGAGTTCCTGCCCATGTTGTTCCGGTAGAAGTAACTGTTCCGGCAGAATAGAATTATATAAAAAACGGGTTGCAAACAGGCAACCGGATAGAAAAGCCATGAGAGTACCGAAAGGGCTGTCATGGCTTTTTCTTTTCCATTCAACTGTGTACAATAATTGAAAAATGTGGTATACTGTTTACAATGGGTAAAAAGGTGCATTACGCATCCAAAACCAGTAACGATAAAGAGAGAAATGGGGTAAGTAAAATGAAAGATTTATCAAAACTTAGCGCGTATACCTTGATAAAGACAGAGGAATTACCGGACTTAAACGGCACCGGTTATTATCTTCGTCACAATAAATCCGGCGCAAGAGTAGTATGGGTAGAAAATGAAGACGACAACAAAGTGTTTTCTATTGCCTTCCGTACACCGCCAACCGATTCCACTGGTGTGGCACATATTATTGAACATACGGTGCTTTGCGGTTCGGAGCGCTTCCCGGCAAAAGATCCGTTTATTGAACTGGCAAAGGGTTCCTTAAACACTTTCTTAAATGCCATGACTTTCCCGGACAAGACCATGTATCCGGTGGCCAGCTGCAACATGCAGGATTTTAAGAACCTGATGCATGTATATCTGGACGCGGTATTCTATCCGAACATTTATAAGAGAGAAGAAATTTTCAAGCAGGAAGGCTGGCATTATGAGCTGGAAAGTGAAGATGCCGACGTAATTTACAACGGTATTGTTTACAGCGAAATGAAGGGTGCGTTCTCTTCTCCGGAGCAGGTACTGGGCCGTGTGGAAATGCACGCATTGTATCCGGATACGGCATACGGCGTGGAATCCGGCGGTGACCCTGATTTTATTCCCGACTTAACCTATGCGGATTATTTAGATTTCCACAGAAGATATTATCATCCGGTGAACAGCTACATTTACCTGTACGGCGATATGGACATTGAAGAACGCCTTTCCTGGATGGACGAGGAATACTTATCCAAATTCGATAAAATCGAGCTGGATTCCGAAATCAAAAAGCAGCAGGAATTTGGTGAAATCCGCACAAAGACAGAGTATTATTCCGTGGAAGAAGAGAAGGAAGACGGCGTATTCTACTCCTATAACGTGTTGTTAGGCGACTGGTCCGACTTAACCGAGGCCATTGCCTTTGAAATTCTGGATCAGGTGTTGTTCTCCAATCCGGGTGCGCCGGTAAAACAGGCATTAATGGATGCGGGCCTTGGTGAAGACTTCATGTCCGGTATGACCAATCTGCTT
>JAZQJL010000311.1:0-4294 GCA_045541595.1 Lachnospiraceae bacterium
TGATTGTAGTAGATCTTCTGATCCATCTTCTTACCGGTTACCTTAACCTTGCTAGCGTTAACAACGATAACATAGTCACCTGTATCAACGTGTGGTGTGAAAATTGGCTTGTTCTTACCTCTTAAAACCTTAGCAATTTCAGATGCGAAACGACCTAAAGTCTGACCTTCAGCATCTACGACATACCACTTTCTTTCAATGGTAGCTGGGCTTGCCATAAAAGTCTTCATTGCGTAATCCTCCTTAAATCTTCTGTTATATGATTCTGTCCGGGGACAGGCTCATAAGTCACTCTAAATGCGCCAAACCTTTTTCGGCGCCAACGTGTTACATTATATCGAAGGACCCTGTCTCTGTCAACAACAATTTCAAACTTTTTTCAGGTTTTTTTGAAGTTTTTTATTTTCATGCATCGTTTTATCATTCATTAAGTGATTTATTTGTGCGTCTGAGAATTTTCTTTATTGTCAGACACTTCAAACACTTCTTTTTTACTCCCAGCATTGTTTTGCACCGGATATCCATCCTGTTCCGGACTCCGTTTTTAAGCCTGCATCGGGATAAAATTTCTGTCCCGGAATCTGATATCCTTTCAATATTCCCCGCTCATACAAATAGGCCACGGCTTTTTTTTCTGCAGAAGAGCAGCCGGAAATATCGGTTACATACTTTCCGGCACTGTTTGCCAAAGTATTGCTTCCGTCCTCGTTTAATACCTGGGCTGCCAGCCACAGGCAAAGTGCCGCCATTCGCCTTGGAATCGGCGCATTGATATCCAGTTTTTCAATCTCAACTCCGCAAAACAGGGCCTTTAGGGCAAACCGGGTCAGCAAGAAATTCATGTTGAGTCCCCGCCTCTCTACCTCCGGCTCCAGCATCTCAATCAGGTCGTAGGCAAACTCAAAATAGCTGACATACTCATCCGAGCGGTTAATTACCGGAACCTGTCCGAATATCTTCGTCGGATAGGTGATGGTTTCCTCTGCATCTTCCTGCTCTGTGGCAGAAGGAAAGGAGTCCGGCACCGCCACTCCCGTATCCGCCCAGCGGTCAGCCAGGGATGGCATCCCATCCGGAACCGTTTTCTGCTCATCCGGGCCTTCGATTACCGGCTCTTCCCACGTCACAAGGGGAGGAAGCGCTGCCTCCGGTGTGGGTGTGGCAGAGGGTTCCGGTAACGATGTCACTGTCGGTGCCGATGCGGTCACTCCGGTCACTTCCGGAACCGGTGTAACGGTGGGAGCTGCCGTTATCACCGGCAGCTTTGGTTCGCCTGCTGCTTCATCAAAAAACACGCTGTTTCCGTCTTCCCGGACCAGCGTGTTATCTTCTGTAATGATATTTGGTTTACTATCACCGGCACCGGTCAGCGTATACACCCCGTATCCCGCCAGGCATCCGGCTAACGCACAGAACAGATACATCAGTTTCCACAATAAACTTCCCTTCATTGAGCCCTCTCTTCCGGGAGTGTATGTACCCCCTGATTTTTTCAGAGGCGGTCACACAGAGGTACGTTCTTACTTTAAATGCGGGTACTCAATTCCTACCAAAGTTAATCCTTGTGCCGGAGCCGTCGGACCTGCCGCTTCCCTGTTTTCTGCCTCTAAGATAGAGGTTACACAAGTCTCGCTCATTTCATGCATGCCAATTTTAATCAATGTTCCCGCAATGATGCGCACCATATTGTACAGGAAACCGTTTCCCCGGATGCGGATGGTAATCAGATGATCTTCCTTTAAAACATCCAGCGAATAAATGGTTCTCACATGGTCCTGCACCTGGGTATGCGTGGAACAGAAGCTGGTAAAACAGTGGGTGCCAAGGAAATCTGCAGCAGCCCGCCGCATCGCTTCCACATCCAGTTCCTTATACACAAAATGCGTATATTTGCGGTTAAAGGGCTGAATGAAATCCGCATTCCAGATTTTATATTCATAGGTTTTGATACTGTCACAATGTCTTGGATGGAAATCAAGCGGCACTTCCTTAGAAGACTGCACCACAATGTCCTCCGGCAGGCTGACATTTAATGCATAACAGATTTTTTCTGCCGGAATTTTGGTTTCCGTATCAAACACTGCCACATTGCCCATGGCATGTACGCCGGAGTCGGTACGGCTGGCGCCGATTACCTGAATCTCCTCCTTGAGGAGCCGGGACAATTCCCGGTTGATGACCTCCTCCACCGTAATCTGGTTCGGCTGGGACTGCCATCCGCAGTATTTTGTGCCCTCATAGGCCACCACAATCATAATCCGTTTCATGCTATAAACATCCCCCAAAGTCTTGCAGATGCCACCAAAACTACCAAATACAATACCAGACAAAGATATGCCAGGCCATCCCGCTTCGCGTACTTTAACGGCTTCATGCGGGTTCTTCCTGCTCCGCCGCGGTAGCATCTGGCCTCCATAGCCATGGCAAGGTCATTGGCCCGTCGGAACGCGGAAACAAACAGCGGTACCAGAATCGGCACCAGGGCTTTCACACGCTCCATCAGCTTTCCTTCTTCAAAGTCTGCACCTCTTGCCTGCTGTGCCTTCATGATTTTGTCCGTTTCCTCTAAAAGAATCGGGATAAAGCGGAGTGCAATGGACATCATCATGGAAATCTCATGCACCGGCACATGAAGCTTTTTTAGCGGCGCCAGACCGGTTTCCAGACCGTCCGTCAGCTGGTTTGGCGTGGTGGTTAACGTCATCAGGGACGAACCGATAATCAGGAACGTAAGACGCAGTGCCATAAACACCGCCGTCTGTATACCTTCCACGGTAATCTTTAAGAACTTCCACTGCCACAAAACGGTACCATCTGTTAAAAACAGATTGAACACCACTGTGAACAGCATCAGCACAATAATTGTCTTTAAGCCCCGGACAATAAAGGAAAACGGCACCTTGGACAGCTTGATTACAGTCGCCAGAAACAGTCCCGCAATCACATATCCTATGAAGTTGTTGAACAAAAACAACGAAATCAGGAAGGTCAGTGTGCCTACCAGCTTGACTCTCGGGTCAAGGCGGTGAATCACCGAATCCGCCGGATAATATTGTCCTATGGTAATATCTCGAATCATTTTTATTGCCTCAGTTTCATTTCTTCTAAATTTTTCTCCAGGCCTTCAGGATTTCTTCCTTTGCCTCTTCCACCGTAGTGGCGTCTCCCACGCTTTTGCCCTTACGTTTTAATTCCTCCATCACGTAGGTTACCTGAGGTGCTGCCAAACCCATGGTCTCCAGCTCCTTATAGTGGGCAAATACTTCCTTTGGCGTGCCGTCAAACTGCACACTGCCATGATCCATTACAATGAGACGGTCCACATACTTTGCCACGTCTTCCATGCTGTGGGATACTAAAATTACGGTAATCTTCCGCTCCTTTTGAATCGCCGCAATCTGATCCAGGATTTCATCCCGGCCCATCGGGTCAAGGCCCGCCGTCGGTTCATCCAGCACAAGCACCTCCGGCTTCATGGCCAAAACTCCTGCAATGGCCACACGACGCTTCTGTCCGCCGGACAGTTCAAACGGTGATGCATCGTAAAGCTCCTCGGAAATGCCTACCATCTTGATTGCCTCAAAAGTGCGCATCTGCACTTCCAGCTGCGGCAGCTTCATGTTCTTTGGTCCGAACTCCACATCCTTTACCACCGTGGTTTCAAACAGCTGGTGCTCCGGATACTGGAATACCAGGCCCACCTTGGTGCGCAGCTCCTTCATGCTGAAATCGTCATCATAGATGTCGTGGCCATCATAATAAATGGCACCGCTTGTGGCCTTAACAAGACCGTTCAGGTGCTGAATCAGCGTGGACTTGCCGGAACCGGTGTGACCGATGAGCCCGATAAACTGACCGTCGGGAATCACCAGGTTAATGTCCTTCAAGGCATGCTTTTCGTACGCGGTCCCGGGACTGTATGTGTAATTGACATGATCTAAAACTATTGACATTTTAACAATGCCTCCGTAAATTCTTCTACTGTTAAAATGCCATCCGGCAGCGGCATACCTGCTTTCTTAAGCTCCCAGGCAAGCTCTGTTACCTGCGGAACATCCAAACGGTGCGCCTTTAATTCTTCCACTTTGGAAAACACCTCTTTCGGAGTTCCCTGCATTACGATTTGGCCGTCATCCATCACGATGACCTTGTCCGCATCAATGACTTCGTCCATATAGTGGGTAATCAACAGCACCGTTACATTCTCTTTTTCATTTAACTCATGCAGCGTTTTAATAACTTCCTTCCGGCCGCTTGGGTCCAACATGGCCGTAGGCTCATCCAGCACAATGCA
>JAZQJL010000312.1:0-3147 GCA_045541595.1 Lachnospiraceae bacterium
TATGGTGCATCCAATTCCTGCTACAAAAAGATTGGCTATGAGCAGGTGGGAAGTCTGTGTACGGTGTGCCGGAGGTAAAGCATGAGTAACGAAAAAGTTTATAACATGAGCTTTGCCAAGGTGTATCCTTTGTTGATTGCCAAAGCAGAAAAAAAGGGCAGAACCAAAGCAGAAGTAGAGGAAGTTACTTGTTGGCTGACAGGATATAGTGAGCAGGAATTAGCTGATTGTATGGAAAATGGCACTACCTACGGCGATTTTTTCCGAAATGCTCCTGCTCCAAACGGGAATAGGAAACTGATTACCGGCAAGGTTTGTGGCATCAGTGTAGAAACGATAGAAGAACCTTTGATGCAGGAAATCCGTTATTTGGACAAGCTGGTGGATGAACTGGCAAAGGGAAAGCCAATGGAGAAAATACTAAGAAAGTAGGGAATATCATGGAAAACAACAATACCAACTGGTGCCAGTCCGTCACCGGTGTAGTAATAAAAGATAACAAGGTTTTACTGGCAAGACATACCTACGGTTCCGGCAAGGGTTTATACATTGTGCCGGGTGGTTATGTGGAGTTTGGAGAAATGCCGCAGGATGCAGTAAAGAGAGAGATCTTTGAAGAAACAAAAGTTGTGGCGGAGCCAAAGAACATCATCGGCATCCGGTTTAATGATAAAGATTGGTATGTGGCCTTTTCTGCGGAATATGTGTCCGGAGAAGCGGCCTCTGACGGCGACGAAAATGACGCTGTAGTGTGGATGGATATTGCAGAAGCGCTTAACCGTGAGGATGTACCGGGACTTACCAAGACGCTGATTCAGTGTGCGTTAAAGGCAGAGAATGGCTTTGGACCGCTACCGTATGTGAGCAGAAACAAACCGGGATTTTTATATGGGGTAGAGTATGACTTGTAAGCTGTTGTTATTTGATTTAGATGGAACATTATTACAAACAGATAAAACCATTTCAAAACCTACGATGCAGGAGCTGAAAAAATGCAGGAATCTTGGAATTTTGATTGGAGTATCTACATCCAGAAGTGAAGTAAATTCTATGGAGTTTCTGACAGAGTTAAATCCCGATGTAGTGATTTCCAGTGGAGGAGCTCTGGTAAAATATATGGATACCTATAGTTACAAAGCAGAGTTTACCAAAGAAGAAACAAAATATATGATAAAACAAGCGAGAGCAATTTGCGGTGAAGGCTGTGAGATTACCATAGATACGATAGAGAAACATTACTGGAATTATAAAGTAGACCCGAAACAGCAGGATAAAAGTTGGGGAGACAGTATTTATACGGATTTTTGCGACTTTGAACATGGGGCTTTAAAAATGTGTGTGGAAATACCGGATGAGACAGCGGCAGAGCTGTTACAAAAGAAACTGCCGGAGTGCGATTGTGTCCGCTTCTCTGATGGATACTGGTATAAGTTTACAAAGAAAATTGCCACAAAAGAGAATGCAATCTTACACCTATGCAAAGCGAGCGGAATTACGACAGATGATATTATAGCATTTGGAGATGATTATGCAGACATTGGAATGCTGAAACTATGTGGAGTAGGTGTTGCCATGGGTAATGCCATTGATGAAGTAAAAGAAATCGCAGACTGCGTAATAGGCGATAATGATCATGATGGAATTGCAGTTTATTTAAAGGAACACTTATAATCAAACCTGCATCAGATTTTTTTCATAAGCAAGGAGAAGGAACATGAAAGTATTATTAGTAAACGGTAGTCCGAGACATAAGGGAAACACAGCGTTAGCATTAGAAGAAATGGTAAAGGTTTTTGAAGCAGAGGGAATCGAAACCGAAGTGCTTCATGTTGGAAATAAGGATATCCGTGGATGCATCGCCTGCGGAAGCTGCGGCAAAAACGGAAAGTGCGTGTTTGATGATATGGTAAATGAATGTGCGCCAAAGTTTGCGGAATGTGACGGCTTAGTGGTGGCCAGCCCGGTATATTATGCTTCTGCCAATGCAACCTTGATTGCGTTCTTAGACCGGTTATTTTACAGTACCCATTTTGACAAGACCATGAAGGCGGGTGCATCCGTTACTGTGGCAAGACGCGGCGGCTGTTCCGCAACCTTTGATGAACTGAATAAGTATTTTACCATCAGCGGTATGCCGATTGCCTCCAGCCAGTATTGGAACAGCGTGCACGGCGGCGCACCGGGTGAGGCAGAACTGGATGCAGAGGGTATGCAGACCATGCGGACATTAGCCAGAAATATGAGCTTCTTAATGAAGAGTATTGCTCTTGGGAAGGAGCAGTTTGGCCTTCCCCAAAAGGAACCTCATGCCTGGACAAACTTTATTCGTTAACAGGAGAGCAGGTATGAAGTACAGCGAATTACAACACCCATGGAATCGGATTTTTGAATTGTCCTGGCAGTCGGTTTGTGCCGGAAGCAAAGCCATTGCTGCAGTGATTTTATCAGAAGACGGAACCATTATTTCCGAAGGCAGAAATCAAATCAGTGAATGTAACATTCCGAATCCGCGGTTACTTCATGCGGAAGTGGAAGCACTGCGTAATTTGGACATAACAAAGTATCCGAACCTTAAGGAATATACCCTATATGCCGGTCTGGAACCATGCCCGATGTGCGTGGGAACTCTTGCCATGAGCGGCCTTCGCAAGGTAGTAATTGCCACCCGGGATGATTTTGGCGGCTCCATGAATTTGGCAGAGCATAGTCCGTTTATGAAGCGGAAGAACTTTGAAATTACCTTTTTGGATAACGAGCTGGGTGACATGCAGCGGGCATTTCAGATTATCAGAGAACTTTTATATAACGCAGATGATATCAAACTGGGACGTATTCTCGCAGACTTTTCCGTATATAACAAGCGCGGTGTGGATGTGGCATGTGCGTTGGTAAAAGAAGGATTTTTTACGGGAAGAAATTTGAATGAGATTCCTGCTGGTGAAGTGTTTGATGAGCTGGCAAAGCGATTATAGGAGATAGATGACTAAGAAACAGTCAGATAAACTTGAATTTTATGAATGAAGGAGATTAATATGAGAACACCGGAAGAAGTGTTTACATTGATTTTGAATGTGGCAAAAGAAGATGAACGTATTCGAGCAGTGTCTATGGGAGGTTCTAGGGCAAATAAGGATTGCCCGGTTGATG
>JAZQJL010000313.1:0-32454 GCA_045541595.1 Lachnospiraceae bacterium
CTCAATGTCAAGAATCTTAGCAGCTTCGTGAACGAGCTTGTCGATTTCATCCTTTGGAGTCTTTCTTAACTTAAGACCAAATGCCATGTTATCATATACGGACATATGAGGATACAGAGCGTAGTTCTGGAATACCATCGCGATATCTCTGTCCTTTGGTTCTACGTCGTTCATTAACTTATCGCCAATGTAAAGTTCACCTTCGGTGATTTCTTCAAGACCGGCAATCATACGAAGTGTAGTAGACTTACCACAACCGGATGGACCTACGAAGATGATGAATTCCTTGTCTGCAATTTCAAGGTTGAAGTCCTTAACAGCAACAAATCCGTTTGGATATGTCTTGTTAATATGCTTTAAAGATAAACTAGCCATTTGTGATTCCTCCTAATTTGTTATCATTTTAAAATTTCGATATTTCTTTTTTAAATCCGTGAAAAGCACGGACAGTTTTTTAGCATGTATACATAATACAACACTTCCTCAAAAAAAACCATATCTTAAATAACCAAAAAGTGTTTTCAGAATTTGTTCAATTTGTATAAAACGCTTATTTTTTGGTTGTTTTGTATGTTTTTGAGCATTTTTCTCTGTTTTTATTGTATAATTTCAATAAAACCTTCGCCTCTGACTTCATGAACATCGTTCACAATAACAAAAGCCAGCGGGTCGATTTTGTGCACAATATCTATAAGTTCTACTATTTCCTTCTTGGTCACAACACAAATCAGCATCTTTTTTTCTGTCTTGGAATACATTCCCTGTACTTTAATTCCCGTAGCGCCTCTGTCCACATCCCGAAGCACCACTTCTGCAATTTCCTCTGCTTTATCGGAAATAATGTGAGCCATTTTTGCAAACTTTAAGCCTTCCAGCATACCATCGGAAATTTTGGAGCACAAATACACCACGCAGATTGCGTACATGGCATTTTCAATACCGAACACCACTGCACCCAGGACCACAATAGCACCATCAATCACCGCCAGAAGCTGCGGTATGGAAAAATGCTTTAACTTGTCATGAATCAGTGCACTCAGTAAGTCGGTTCCTCCTGTGGTAGCCATTCTGGCAAATACCATGCCGATACCTGCACCGGTCATAACACCGCCGAATAAGGTTGCAAGAACATAATCATCAAACAGCTGATAAATCGGAATTAAATAAATCCATACCGACATCATTACCGTTGCAAACATGGTCTTAGCAATGTACTTCTTTCCTTTTTTTATTAGTGCAACCAAAAACAACGGTCCATTGAACAGCAGGTTGCTCAACCAGACCGGCACACCGCCTTCCCAAATAAAGCCGGTCAGATGCTTTACCACAATGGCAAGGCCGGTAACACCGCCGCAAACCATTCCCATCGGGTCAAAAGCAAGGTTGACGCCAAGTGCCATTAAAAAAGTCCCCAGCAGGATATACACGATATCCTTCCACGTTCCCAAATCTTTTTTTCGCATGACTACATACTCTCTTTCTAAAATTTTTCACCGGATAAAAAGATAACACAGGTTGCCTCTGCTGTAAAGCCGCTTCCGTCTGCCGGCGCAAGGTAGGAATGGTATTTCTGTATCTTGGTCCCTGCAGTTCCCAGGCTGCCGGCCGTGGTATCAATCAGGCTGCCGGCAACAGAGGCGCTTCCGGTATATAGTATCACCTCTGCTCCCTGGGCAAGTGACAACGTTTCTCCTTTCTTCAGTGTGATGCACCGGTATCCGCTGTTCATTCCCTCCAATTGCTTTTCTAAATAGCTTAGGGTAATCAGAGGATCTCCGGCAGACCCGGGCTCATTTGTGGCAGCCCCCACCGTCATTCCGGAACAGAATAACACTGCACCAACCAATACGGCAATTCCCGTTAACCAGAATTTGTTTCTTTTTTTCTTTTCCATATACTCTCTTTCCTTTGTATGTTTACTTTATTCCTATTCCGCTGCACTTTCGCGGACTTTTAACTCTGTCAAACGTTCTCCGGAGCGTTTTCCGGAAATCAGGAACCCATCCTTGTCCCGGCTTCCCGGTGCCGTTTCCACAGTTACCGTTGTAACATTTTTCCGGCTTTCATAATACATCCAGCGTTCAGTTGCAGTTTTACCGGAAGACGTGTTGTTCAGCCATTCCTCATATGCCTTAAAAAACTCTGCAGCGTTTTTTTCCCTTTTTTGAGCCTCCAACCAGCAATCAAACGTTTCTGCATTTGACCGCACATAGTCGGTCAGGGAAACACCAAGCAATTCCGAAAGAATGCGGTTACATCCTGTAAGACCATACTCTTCGGAAAAGCTTTCTGCCATATTAGCAACCTTCAGATACCGCGGCAATTCCGGGGCATAGGTCTGCAGACTTTTATAAAGTTCTTCCGACAAATCCACTCTGGTATCCGCCGGTACCTCCATATAAGAAACCGTGTCACTTCCCACGTGAAATACTTCGATATAAATTCCGGATATTTTTTTTGTGCCGTCCTCCGTAATATAATGTACCGTTACCGGCACGGTCTCCGGCTGGTTCGGTTGGGGCGCCTCCGTCACCGAAGGAGCGGCCTCCGGCAATACCACTTCCACCGTCAGCATCTGATTTAAAAAAGGTGCAACTGCCAACACCGTAAGCACGATTGTAATTACACTTCCAAACACTATAAAAAAGATTTTTGCAGAAGATTTCCGTTCCAAATCATCGTCACCTCATCTTATTTTTAAGTCAACGGTTCTATTTTAAACTATCTCAAAAAAAAATGCAACGAAAGCCTCCGTTTTCCCGTCATAATTTACAGAAGGGAAAACTTCTATGCAAGCCACCCGAACTGCGATAAAATATCAATATATTCCCAGACTTATTCAAATGAGGTGTACTTATGGAAGATAAACAGATTCTTACCCTGCTGTTCCAACGTTCCGAGCAGGCTCTTACGCAAATCAAAGAAAAATACAGCGGATTGTGCCTTTCCATCGCCCGTCGGATCTTATCGGACCAACGGGATGCGGAGGAATGTCTGGGAGATGTCCTTTTAAAAACATGGAATGCCATCCCGCCGGACCATCCGGACTCCTTGGCGGCCTATTTATCCCGCATCACCAGAAATGTTGCGCTGGACCGATATTCCTATAATCATGCTGAAAAACGTTCCACTGCTTTAACGGATGCCTTTGATGAATTGGATGGATGCCTTGCTTCCTCTTTCGACATAGAGCATCTGACAGAAGCACGGGACTTCCGGCGATTTATAAATTCTTTTTTAGATAAACAGTCCAGACAAAACCGTATTTATTTTGTACGCCGTTACTGGTATGGTGACAGCATTTCAGACATCGCCACTGCCTTTAACGTCAGTGAGGAAAAAGTAAAATCCTCTCTGTTCCGTACACGTAATCGTCTGAAATCCGCATTAGAAAAGGAAGGAGTATCTCTATGAACAAGAAAAAATTTGAACTTTGGATGACTTCCATAGACGAAAAGTACCTGGAAGAAGCAGCAACCCCCACAAACTTCAAACGAAACTATCGCTTCATTGCCCTGGCAGTGGCTGCCTGTCTGGTACTGACCGCCACCGGGCTGTTATTCCGTCATTCCCTACTTCCGCAAAACACAACCGGCGATGACGGTATTCGTAGGGAACAATTTTCAAAAAACGACACCGAATATACACTGCTATCCTGTGAAGTCGCGGAACCCACCGACATTTCCGGCATGGAAGCAACAGCATCCGAACCTCTCGGCTGGTATGCCGGCGGTTTGGAAATTAAACTCTGCAGCACCAATGATGCCATCTGGGCCAGCTGGTACGATACCAATACCAAAATCCAGTGGTGCTTACTGTCCGATACCACATCCCTGGCTCTTTTAACCACCGCAAAGGATATTGTAACGGAGTTGGGCTACAATGTAGCCGTTGCTCCGGAAGATGCCACTGACATCACCTACGATGCCTTCCGTATCAACGACCTTGCCGTGGCAGAAACTTCTTTTTCCAAAAACGGCATCCGCTGTCATTACCGCATGGCTGCCACCTCAGAAATTTCAGCCGATTTTGCTGACATTTCCGGCAAAGGAAACAATTATGACATCCACACCATCTCCGAAGTGGGCTGGTGTCCGGCAAAACTGTATTATCCAGAAGACGACTCCGGAAAAATAATCTGGTTTGACATTGTGCCCGGATTACTTTATAGTTTAAGTATGGAAACCAATGCTTCCGAGGACGCACTGCTCGCCCTGGCCCACGATCTCTTTGTTCCTGCCCAGGACGCGCCAAGCTGGTAATCGAAGTTTTTCCATAAACTATACGGAAAGGAGCGCAGTAGTTTCTACTGCTACAAAACCATGGAACGAAAAGTTGTCCTTGTGACCGGTGCCTCCCGGGGAATCGGCCGGGCCATTGCCCTTACCTTTGCCCAAAACGGCTACGACGTCATTATCAATTGTCTGAAAAGTGCTGATGCCCTGGCCAGTCTGGAGCGCCAGATTTTGTCTCTGGGTGTCCGTTGCAAATCTTTTGTGGGCGACGTGGGAAGTCCTTCCTTTGTGGAACTGATGTTCCGCTCCATTGAAAAAGAATTCGGAACCCTGGATGTGCTCATTAACAATGCCGGTATTTCTTACATCGGTCTGCTTACGGACATGACGCCATCCGACTGGAAAATGGTTATGGACACCAATCTTTCTTCCGTATTTTACTGTTGCTCCAAAGCAATTCCGATGATGCTGCAAAAGAAAGGCGGCCGCATCATTAATATTTCTTCCATGTGGGGCACCTGCGGTGCTTCCTGTGAGGTGGCCTACTCCGCTTCCAAAGGCGGCATGGATGCCTTCACCAAGGCATTGGCCAAGGAACTGGCTCCAAGCGGAATTACCGTCAATGCCATTGCCTGCGGTGTTATCGATACCGAAATGAACAGCTGCTTTTCAGAAGAAGAGCTGGAAGCCATGGCCGTGGAAATCCCAATCGGACGTTTCGGTGCACCGGAAGAAGTGGCAGATTTTGCCCTTCAGATTGCAAAAGGTAACGCATATCTGACCGGACAGATTATTCATCTGGACGGAGGATACCTGTAGATTTTTTCTAAATTATAAAACAGCCTTCTCCTAATTTTATTTCTTACTAATGCTGCAAATATATGATTTTCTAAGTATTTTGAAGTCAAATTAGCCACTAGAATACGTAACCGGATTGGATTCGCCATCCATGGCTCAGCCAATCCTTAAACCGACATCGTGTCGGTTTATTACTCATTCCTGACAAAATACTTGAAAATCTATATTTTCTCCGCAAGACGTAATTTCATAAAATTAGGAGAAGGCTGTTTTTATAATCCGAGAAAATATCTCTATACAGATTTCTCCGTTACCATATGTTTTTCCCGCTTTAAATACGGGCTTCGCAAAAGCATTACCACCAGTGGAATAACCATCAGAATCCACACCACCGGTTCTGCCAGAATAACGCCCCAATAACCGAGACGTGGTACCATCAGTCTGGCAAACACCACCTTGCCAACCAGCTCCACAAAGCTGGACACAATCGGTGTGATGTGGTTACCAAGCCCCTGCAGCACGTTTCGGAACAGAGTAACGCAGGCCGCCACCATGTAAAATATCGTATCAAACTTCAAATAAGCCGCTCCGGTTTCCAAAACTTCTTTATTGTCACTTCCGGTAATCATATGTATCAGATTTCCTGCCACAGTATTCGCAAGTACAATCACCATCAGTACCCAGCAGGCCAAAAACGCCAGCGCACCGAATAATCCTTTTCTGATACGGTCATACTTTCCGGCCCCCAGATTCTGTCCGGTGAAAGTGCACATGGCAGCACCGGTAATGCTGAAGGCCATCATAAAGATTTCCGTTACTTTTCTTGCTGCGGTATGAGCCACAATGATATTCTGTCCAAGACCGTTGATTGCCGTCTGCAGCATTAAGGTTCCGAACTGTACCAGGGAACTCATAAATGCCATGGAGCAGCCGGCAGCCAGAAGCTCCCGCATTAAATATATCTCCGGTTTCATATCCTTCAGGGAGAACCGTAGCATCTTATACTTTATAAACATATAAGTTATACAGAGCACCGCGGATACACCCTGGGCAATTACGGTGGCAAGTCCCGCGCCAAAAACGCCAAGCCGGAGACGGTCAATAAAGTAAATGTCCAGTCCCACATTTAAAAAGCTGGAACAGATTAAAAGAATCAGTGGCGTTACGGAATTTCCCAATGCCCGCAGCGTTGCCGCACCCAGATTATAAGCGAAGGTAAAAAACAATCCGCAAATTAAAACGGTACAATAGCTTTTGGCATCCGCAAGCAAATGAGGTTCCATTTTCATAAACACCATGAGACTGTCCATGCAAAGCAGGCACGCCGTCACAAAAATCAGGCAAAGCACCAGCCCCATGCCAACAGCCAGAGCAAAAGCTTTTCTCAGTTTTTCCGTCTTTCTACCGCCGTAGAATCGCGCCATCGGCACCGCAAAACCAAGGGTCATACCGTTCATAAAACCAATCATCAAGTTACTTAATACACTGGTTCCTCCTACGGCAGCCAGGGCTTCTTCCCCCAGATATGTTCCCACAATCCGGGTATCTGCCAACGAATAAAACAGCTGGAACAGATTTCCGAAGAAAATTGGAATAGCAAATAAAATTAACGTTTTAAATAATGGTCCTTTTGTTAAGTCCTTCATCCCTGTGCCTCGCGCGCTTCTTTTGTCAAATCCTTAATTACTTCCGAAGCAATAATCAGTCCCGCCACCGAAGGTACAAAGGCAGTACTGCCCGGAGTACCTCTTCTCTTTGCCGCCGGGTCTGCTTCCTCCAAGGCAATCTTTGGCACAATCGGCTGTTCCTTGGAATAAACCACCTTTACATTTTTGATGCCCCGGTCCTTCAATTCCTTTCGCATCACCTTAGCCAGCGGGCAGACGGATGTTTTGGAAATATCCGTCACTTCCAGTTCCATCGGATTTAGCTTGTTTCCGGTACCCATACTGCTGATTACCGGCGCACCGGCCTCCTTGGAAAACTGAATAATGGCGATTTTCGCCGTCACCGTATCCACCGCGTCTATCACATAGGCATATTCGCTAAAATCGTATTCCGCTTTGTTTTCCGGCAGGAAAAAGCTTTGACGAATCTTCACCTCGGCCTTTGGATTGATGGAGAGAATACGGTCCCGCATCACCTCCACCTTGGGCTTTCCGATGGTATCCGTCGTAGCAATAATCTGCCGGTTTAAATTAGACACCGATACCGTATCATTGTCAATCAAATCAAAGGCCCCGATTCCGCTTCTTGCCAAAGCCTCCACGGCATAACCGCCCACGCCTCCGACACCGAATACCGCCACTTTTGATTTCTGTAGGATTTCCATGGCACTGCCGCCAAGCAATGCCTCTATTCTTGAAAACTGTTCTGTCATACGCTTTGCATTCCCTTCTGTTTCACTGTAATCCGCCTTTATTATGCAACAGGTGCCAACTTTTTTCAAGGTATAATATTGTCCGGCGGCAGGCTTTTTCCTACGGTGTAACCCGGTTTATGTCTCTCGGAAACAGCGTCGCCAGTCTCACATTTTCCTGATTCAACAGCTTGCCCGTCAAGCGTTCCAGACCGAGCCCCAAACCGCCGTGAGGCGGCATACCGGCCTTGTGCATCATCAGATAGCTTTCAAAGGCTTCCGGATTCATCCCTCTGGCTTCCATCTTTTCTACCTGTTCCCGGTAATTATGAATCCGCTGTCCGCCGGTGGTTACCTCCAGACCACGAAACAACAGGTCAAAGCTTAAGGTTTCCTCCGGATTTTCTTTGCTGTCCATGGCGTAAAAAGGACGCTTTGCACTCGGATAGTGGGTCACAAACACAAACTCACTGCCGGTCTGCTTTTTTATCAACTCACTAAGAAGTTTTTCCTCCTCCGGTTCAAAGTCATGCATATCCCTGATTTCCCGATGATACACCTTGGCCACCATCTCCTTTGCCTCCGCAAACTTCACCGCCGGAATCTCTGTAATTTCCGGAAGTTTCAGCTTCAGCAATGCAAGTTCCGTTTCATAGTTTTCCTCAAGAAACGCCATACTATACTTTAGCATGCCGGTTTCCATTTCCATGATTTCTTCAAAACCCTCAATAAATCCCATTTCAAAGTCCACACTGGTGTACTCATTTAAGTGCCTTGCCGTGTCATGTTTTTCTGCCCGGAATACCGGTGCAATTTCAAAAACCCGTTCAAATACCCCCACCATCATCTGTTTGTAAAACTGCGGACTTTGCGCCAGATATGCCTGTTTTCCAAAATAGTCCAACTTGAAAATGTTGGCACCGCCCTCTGCACCTTCTGCCACAATCTTCGGTGAGTGTATTTCCGTAAACCGTTCTTTGTAAAGGAACTCCCGGATTGCCCGGCAAAGGCCTTCCTGAATCTTAAAAACAGCCCGTTCCTTTTCATTTCGCAGCGTAACCGGACGATAATTCAGAAGATTTTCTAAGGAAGTGTCCACCCGTTTATTATTAATTACGATGGGCGATATTTCCTCCGGTTCCGAAAGTATTTCTATCGTCAGCATCTGCAGCTCATATCCGGTTTTGGAGCGTTCCTCTGTAATTACATTTGCTGTAATACGCACTGCGCTTTCCTCCTGAAGCTCCTCCAACGAAAAATTGCTGAATTCACTACTGTAAATACATTGCACCACGGATCGTTTCGTGCGGATCAGGACAAAGGCAAAGTCGCTCATTTTGCGGATTTTATACACCATGCCGTGTAACTGTACCTTACTGCCGATGAACTGCCACAATTGCTCTGCCTCAACCGGTAGGGGTATTTCTTTTGAAATCATCTCATTGCTATTAATACATTTTGTCTCACCAATATACTTCATACTATTTCCTCCATGTTTTCTAAATTCAACTTATATTTGATAAAGAAACCGGAAATAACTCCCCTTATATCAGGGCCCATTAATATAAAAAGGACCACCCCCTGGTTTCTCTATTCCCGGTGTGGTCCTAAAAATTATTCTGCCACACAGGTACAACACAAATAGCGCATGTACCTGTGGATGATTCCAAAGCTACATGCGCTGTCTATCGTCGTCCCTGTTCAGTTTTGCAAACTGAAGATTTCTCATGATAACAGCCTCTGCTTCCTTTAATTTGAATCAGAGTTTATCACTCTTTTTTCGGTTTGTCAAATGTTTTTATGCAAGTGTATATTCCGACAAAACTTTTGCCATAAGTCTAAAATAATGCAAATGTTCTGTATTCCATATATTTTTCTTTGCCACTGCTTCAAAACTCAAAATGCAGCGATGCTTTTTTCTGTCCTCAAACGGTACCTGAACGCAGCCCATCAGGCCCTGCTCCTTCATCAGCCGGTATACCTCCTCGTCAATCTGAGCAATGGAGCTGATGTCGTTAATTACCGTTTCAGAATTTTTATAACAATTCTGCCAGTACTCACTGAAGATATATTTTTGTGTAGCAGAAATCACTTCTTTGGACGGAACCTTTTGACCTGCCATGTAAAGTACGGTTCCTGCCTCCGCATCATATACGGTAATACGCGGGATTTCAAAGTTTTCCAGGTAATCATCCAGCAGGTGCTCCACCGGATAATCTTCCCGGCAGGCAACCTTATCCATAATGACACAAAGGATTTCGCCTTTACTCATATCGCCGCGGTTGTTGATTCTTGTTTTTTGCTTAGGAGCATTTTTTACTTCGGAAATGTCTCCATGCAGGCCTCTGCTGTAAATGATGTAGCGGTTTCTGCCCTTCTCCTTTGCCTTGTATAATGCAAAATCAGCCAGTTCAAACAGCTCCTCATAGTTGGAAGCATCCTTTGGATAGGCCGCACAGCCGATGGACAATGTTACCGTTGGCTGACCCGGAACATCCGGCGGGAACATACCGCTTACAGTATTTTTTATGCTACGAAGCCTTGGTCTGGCCGACTCCATGTCATAGGCGTCATAAAACAGAATCATAAATTCATCGCCGCCGATTCGGCCTACCAAACCATTATCCCCTACTTCATCGGCAAGAACTGCCGCCACCTGACGGATAATAGTATCACCTGTCATATGGCCAAACACATCGTTTACCTGTTTGAAATGATCGATATCCACAATGGCCAGGGAAACATTCTGCCGCTTTTCCAAATCCACTGTACGGATTACCATGTTGGTAATCTCACCCTTGGCCAAAAGTCCGGTAAGGGAATCTATTTCAATTTTTCTGGTATCGTTATAGGTACGTTCCATATATTCATGGATATAGCCCACCGCCAAGGTATATTTACCGTTCTCGTACAAGCCGGCACACTTTATAATGCTATGGCCGGCATCACTGCTTCCGTTCCGGGTGTTGCCATCCACTTTAATAAATAAATACCGGCTACCGTTGCGCAGGCCGCTGATAAACTCGTTGACCGCGTTGCCATCTTCCGTTACACTCTCCAGATTTTTTTGGAACCGCTCCAACGACATCCTTTGGCTGGACATATGGGCGCCCGTTCCGGTGATAATTTCCACCTCATCTTTGTACGGATAGTACATGAAGGTGTCGTCACCATACAAGCCATAAATGGCTTCATTTAAACGGCTGCGTCTCTCCAGGGCCCACTCCGATTCCCGAAGCATTTCAATATCCAGCAAAAGCACTTCTACGTTTTCCGTAACACCAATATCCTGCAGCCGGGTGTAACACGGAACAGCAGTTCCGTCTGTTGCCACCACATGAATGACGAACCAATCCTTTAAATCGTTATTGACATTGTCAATAAATTTCTGCCTGTCTTCCTCTTGTATTAAGCGGTCAAAGGAATAGTAGAATCTGCTGTCATCCATAAACTCATAAAAATCTGTGTCTGCAGAAACAACTTCTAGCCTTCTTCTATTGATAATTACCTTATGTTTTTTGGAATTAATCATGTTTATTCCACCCTATCATCCTGCATTTTATCAAAAAGTAATGTAGTATGAATAATTATAACATTTCTTTCACAGTTTTCCAAGAGTTTTCGAAAAAAATCAGAGTTTTTTATAAACTGTGTGCCACATAGTGATAAAACAAGCCAAACCACCCAGTATATTAGAAATCGGTTCAGCAAGAAAAACACCGTCCACTCCAAAGCCAAGCAACGGAAGCAGCACCGTCAGAGGGGTTACAATAACCACCTTTCGAAGCAGGGAAAAGCAAATCGCCTGCTTTTTCTTTCCCAGTCCCTGAAACGTGGACTGACCTGCAAACTGAAAGGCCATAAATACAAAGCCGAAGAAATAAATATGAAGCGCCCGGGCTCCTTCCACGATGGTCTGTTCATCGCCGGAAAAAATGCGGAAAATCTGCTGCGGAAGCAAAATCACCACAATCCAGGCAATTACCGTATACAGGCTCCCAATCAGCGTCATAAATCGGATTCCTTCTTTTACCCGCCCGTTTTCTCCTGCGCCATA
This sequence comes from Lachnospiraceae bacterium, assembly GCA_045541595.1. GTDB lineage: Bacteria > Bacillota > Clostridia > Lachnospirales > Lachnospiraceae > SIG299. The sequence goes on from JAZQJL010000313.1 coordinate 11,450, forward strand.
GTTAAATCCAAGCACCGGCTGGGAACCGCTGCTGATGCCCAGCACCGGCAGCATTACCATCTCCCGGACGGAGTTTAAAATCGTCATGATACCCACATATAAGTCGCCGCCGTAGGACTGGAGGGAATTATTGCAAACCACCTGCACCAGACAGTTGGACCCCTGCATTACAAAGGACGGAACCCCGAGGCTTGCTATGGATTTTACCCGTTTACTTTCCAACCGGAAGCAGTCTCTCTTCAGTCTTAAAATAGCAGTTTTTCCGGTAAGAAACCGCAGCACCCACAAAGCAGAAATTGCCTGACTGATTACCGTAGCCCATGCTGCACCGGCCACACCCCAGTCAAACACAAAAATAAAAAGGGGATCTAAAACAATATTGATAACCGCACCGATTACCGTAGTTGCCATGCCCATCTTTGGGAATCCCTGAGCGTTGATAAAACCGTTCATGCCGGTGGAAAGCATGGAAAATGCCGTACCAAGCAAATAAATCCGCAGATATTTGTCCGCATACACATAGGACGCCTCACTGGCGCCAAACAAAAAGAGAATCGGTTTCCGGAGCAAATAGCAAATTACAAATAAAATGACCGAGGAAACCAGCAGCAACACAAATGCATTGCCCATAATCCGCTCCGCCTCTTCCTCCTGCTTTTTTCCCCTTGTAATAGAAAACAGCGGCACAGCACCGTTACCGAACAGCCCGGTAAATGCCGCAATCAGCATAATAATCGGGAATGTGATGCCAAGCCCCGTCAGGGCAAGCTCCCCTTCCTCCGGCAAATGCCCTATGTAAATACGGTCCACCAGGTTATACAGTAGCTGAACAATCTGTGCCAGCGTTAACGGAATCGCCTGCTCAATAATTCGTTTCTTTACAGAACCTTTGGAAAAATCATTCATAGTCTGTTTCCCCGATACTCTTTTACCCATTTACGGAATGGCGCTTCCAACACAGCCAGCGCGAAAACCAATCCTACTACAAGTACCGCCATTCCCGCGCCGAAAATCCACAACGCCTTTGTGATGAGTTCATCTTCTTTGGCCCCCTGCTCTGCCTTCACTTCATTCATTGGCCGGGTATATTCCAGAAGTTTCGTATCCGGATTTATGTAGAGATACAACCAGGTTCCCTCTTCATATCCGAGATGGGAAATATCATACCGGGTATCCTCTCTTCCGTATTTCACCTGCCCGTTTCTGACATAAGAGGTTTCTACTTCATACCCTCCGTCATCATGATCCGTTGCCATGCAAAACAGCCATACAGACCAAATAATAGCAGCACAAACTACAATTGCCACCAGAAACTTACACAGCAAGGAACGCTTTAAGCCTCTTAAGGCTTTCTCTTCCTGCTCCGTCCGATTTTTCTTATTTTCCAACATGCTGCCGCATTCCAGCAGTTTTCCCAGACTGGTCTCTTTATATCTGCGATGATTCATTTTCTTTTCTCCTGTAACATATGATTCGCTTTCGTTATACCTTCCACCGCGTCATATTTTTCTCAAACTTTTCCGTATAGGCCTGCTTTAATTCCTCCGGTGTAATACCATAGCAGAGCAATACATCGTTGTAATACATCAAAACGTCTGCCAGTTCTTCCACCAGGTCTTTGCGAATTTCTCTGTCACCACAGGCTTTTGTTCCGCCGTTCTTTTTTACAATATCGATCACTTCACCTACTTCGCCGAGCATCCAGAGAAGCTTGTTTTGTCCGGTTTCCGGACCGATCGGCTCCCATATGGTTTTGTAGTGATTCTGCAGTGTCTGTTGCATTTGCTGCATTTCATTCAGTGAAAAGTCTGACATGGTTATCTCCTCTATTTCGCACAACAAATTATACAGTGTATCCTGAGACAACACTCCCCGCTTAAGGTCTGCAGGCAGTTCTCCCCGCTCGTCCGCTTCATAGTCGGAAAGCCACTGGCCGCCGTCCATATAGTCTGTAAGAACTTTAATTTTTTTATTTACTTCTTCATCATTTTTGATTGCTTCCGGATTTCGTTTCAATGCATCCAAAAGTTCATCCATGTATTGCTCCATCTGCCGGATTCTGGCTATCGCTTCTGTATTGTATCTCATTTTATTTTTCCTTTACAAAGGTAATCATCAGCGAAACTTTCCACATGCTCCAATAATTTACGCTGACAACTTCCCAGCCTTCCTTCGCCATTTTGTTCATAGTCTCTTCTGCTTCGTTCTTTCTTACTTCGATGATTTTGTATTCCTTCATAGCACAATATTCCTCCTTACCGGTTCATACATTCTTAATTATCTTACCACACTTTCCGCAAAATGAACATCAAAATTGTAGTACAAAAAACGGCAGGTTCCACTTTTATACCAAACCTGCCGTTCTTTCTGTAACTATATATTCTTTATTTTCCTGCCAGTGCTGCTACTTCCTTTGCAGACAGACAGGTATTATAGATTGCTACGTTGTCCATTTTTCCGCAGAAATCCGGGTCTTTATAATAGGACCCGCCCAAATAATTATTGGTAGCCACCTTAAAGGTATCCATAATTACTTTGTAGTTGTCCTTTCCGGTCTGCACCTGCTCACCGTTAATGTAAGTGCACATCTGTTTCTCCGTAATAGTCACCGTGATGGTATGCCACACATTCTGCGCGGAATTCTGGCTGAAATAGCTCCAGATATACGGCTCCTTAATATCCGCACCGTAATACCCCACTTTAACATCGTTAGCATCATCCGTCACGCTGCTGAACCCTTGCGTAAAATGGTAGCCATAGGTTTTACAGCCTCCGCCGATGGTTCCGTCACCAAGCATAAACAGCGGTGTCCAGTCCGTTTCGTATTTGTTTACCAAAATATCTGCAGTGAGAGTAATTCCTTCCGAAAAGTCGTAGCCACTTATGTCCGGAATCTTCGCGTAGCTTTTACCAAAGGTGGAAGAATTTTTTGCCAGGCATAATACGCCGTTTTCCACTTTTGCATCCCCTGCCAGTTCAATACCTGTGGCATCTTCAAACGTAAGCTTTACCACCGGTTCCTTACTAACGGCAGAAAACTTTGTGGCAGGTGCTCCCTCTTCCGCTGTTTCCTTCTTTGTATATTCGGTGCCTTCCGCACACTTCACGCCCCAAATGGTTTCATTATTTGTACCAATTGCCGTAAAGGTCATAACCTCCGTGCTCTTGGCCTTTTCATCATGCTGTTTAAAGAATACTCCCTTATAGGTCACATCTTCAATTACAAAGGTTGCCAGATAAGTACCGTTCTTTTCTTCCCAGGTGCCGGAATAATCGCCGCTGACGGTGCCATTCTCATGCAGTATAATAATATCCGGAGTTTTTACGCCTGCACCATCGGAACCGGTACCGTGATTGATGAATTCATATACACCGACAATTTCACTCTGTTCATATCCGGTAGCTGAAATCAAATCATTACGGTTTTCAAATACTGCCGTTACCGGCCAGCCGTCTTCGTTAATAAACTGCTGATGCACCCTGAGTTCGAATCCTTCTCCGCCGGTTTCAAAGCGGGTATGATAAAGCAAATAGCGCTGTCCGTCTTCATCAATAAAAGCGGAGTTATGTCCCGGCGAACGGTATCCCCGGCTGGCATTGGACAGGCTGTAGTTGCCCATAACCTTGATACCGATCTGATACTGATTGGTATATCTTGACTCAAAGGCAGCGTTATTTCCCACCGCATCCAAATACGGACCTTCCGGCGCTTTTGAGCGGAACAGACGCATGTTATAACCGCTGACGGAATCCAAATAATTATAGGTGGTATAAAGGTAATAATACTCCGTTGCCTCATCATACAGAATGTATGGACCTTCTCCGGAAATAGTATAACCTCCGGCAATGCGGGTACCGAAATATTTATCAATCACTCTTCCGTCTTCCGTCTTTCCGTCTTTTCCCGGATAAATTGCATCACCGGTTGCCGGATCAATTTCCAACAGATAAATGCCGCCGGACCAGGAGCCATAGCACATCCACATGCGTCCTTCCGTATCCGTAAATATAGTCGGGTCAATGGCATTTGGTGCATAGCTTGTATTGTAATTTGCCACACCCCACTGGGTATTATAGTCTCCTGTAATCCGTCCTGCTGCCATCAGCTCATCGATATTGGTGTTGGTCCAGATTTTATCTACATTACTTTTAGCGTCTTTGGCGCTTACCTGGGTAAAACCGGAATACACAATGGTTCCTTTGTAGGTAAACGGACCTTCCACCGTATCTGCCACAGCATAACCGATGGCAGACCGGCAGTAGGTAGAGGACACCGAATAGTACAATAAATAAGCACCCTTGCTACCATCCGCATTGACATAGTTTTCATTGTATACCAGGTCAGGGGCCCACACCGCAAAGCCACCCTTGCAGTCTGCATCATTTTCTCCTGCCCAGGCAAAGGATTCTGCCAGGTTTGCGGATAAATCACCGTATAATGTATTTTTCTTTTTATTATATCCGTTGGTGAACACCTTCCAGGTCACCAGATCATCCGATTTTGCAGAAACAATATGGGTTCCGTACACATAGTAGGTCACTTTACCCGCTTCATCTACTTCCCGGAAAACAGCCGGATCATGAACGGAAACATGAGAAATCCTTCCCTCTTTTGTTGTCTTCCACGCAGCCTGCTCCGTTACCAGTCCCGGAACAGTTACTGCCTCATCTTTCGGGTTCTGTTTCTTATTACACCCTGCCATCACTAAAAACAGCCCGGCTATGGTTGCCGTAAGCATATATTTTTTCCATTTATTATTCATTGTTCTTCTCCTCCCGTTGCTTTTTTCAAATTCTCCCGTACCCGGCCAAGCAAAGAAAATAACTGCCTGTGTTCTTCCGCGGATATTCCTGCAAACGCCTCGTCTTCAATGGTTTCCATCAATTGGAATACCTCATCGGCAATTTTCTTTCCCTGTTCCGTAAGAAACACCCGGTACGCTCTTTTTCCGCCGGAAATCTTTGTTTCTTCTCTTCGCACATATTCTTTCTTTTCCAATCCGTCTAACATAACAGTCATGGAAGAAGGTTTAATATCACATGCCTTTGCCAGATCCTTCTGCACACAACCGTCTAGTGCCCGGAGAATATACAACACTTTTGGCTGGCCATCGGATAAATCCAGCTCCTGAAATCCTTTCCGGCTTCGGTTCCAGTGTGCTTTCTGGGTATCCATAAGGGCCAAAAAAATGATTTCTCTCATTATTTCGTCTCCTTCCCAAAAAAATGAGGCAGAGCGTTATAAATATACTGGTAGCAATATTCATAGGAATGTGTTCCGCCTTCTGCCACGCAATAAATTACATTTCCCTCCGAATAACTTTTTCCGAAGGTAAAGTAATCCGGATGTTTCATCATTTCCTGCATCATGGTGTTTAAAGGAAGATAAGCTACACCATCGTCTCCTACACATACAAATAAATTGAAATCCTGCACCTGCTTATTAAATTTTCTGATGGCCTGCTCCAAATACTCTATCGTTTCTCCCGGACAATTCAAACCACCCTGTATCTGCACTGCCCAACAGTCTCCGCTCATCGGTAAAAAATACTGAAATTCCGGAAGGCATTTGGAAAACACGTTCCAGGTTGCTTCAGCACCCATAGAATAACCGCCGAACGCCCGATATTCTCTTCCCCGTTTTACCCGGTAAGTTCCTTCTATTTTTGGCAGTAAGTCTTTTATCAGTTCATGATGAAAATTTTGTGTCAGCTCACTTGCTGCCTTTTGGCAGGTTAATGCCTCCTCCGTCCCTTTATAATAAAACGAGGGAGCCACCACAATCATCGGCTCTATGTCTTTCTTTTCCATCATGTTGTCAAGAATATTTTTTAAGGCGGTTTTTGCTTCCAATCCGCCAAATACCTCGTCAGAATCTCCACCGCCGCCATGCATCAGATAAAAAACAGGATATGCTCCGGTTTCTTTCTCATATCCGTACGGCAGATAAACCAGCGCATCTTTTTCCAATATGCCGGCAGCTTCATCGTAGGTTTTGGAGGGGTAACTGATACGATGAAGCGTTCCCTGTTGCATCGCCGGCTGATAATAGTCTTTCGGTGTTTTACAAAATTCTCTCTGCATTATTCCGCTTCCTTTTTTACAAAGTTACAAACCAGTTCCGTCATGGTTTGGTTGCCTTCCGGAGAAAAACCGTGACCTTCTCCCGGAAATACTTTCAGATATACATTTTCATAAGTCTTTTCGATTTTTTTGCTGTATTCCAGTCCTACAATCGGGTCCTGATCTCCATGCATGACAAGAACCTTGTTTTTATAATTTCCTACGTTTGCAAATACGTCATATCCATGAATGCTTTCAAAAAAATCATGCCCCAGCTTCATTCCCCAAAATTCCAGTTCTTCCGGAATATCTGCTTTATTTTGAAAACGTTCCGTCCAGTTCTCCGGAATACAAAAGGCAGGAAATAAAAGCATCATTCCTTCTATCTCTTCTCCCCTATTATCGCAGGTCAGTGCTGTTACCAGGCCGCCCTGACTTCCTCCGAAGGTAAAGATGTGATTTGTGTCCACCCGGTCCAATTGTTTTACATACGAGAGCACGGCTTCCAGATTTTCCACCTCGGAAAAAATGGTCATATCCGTTGTAGGCATACCGCTGACATCCCGGACCGAACCGCCGCAAAACGTATAGCAAAACGCTATAATATCCCGCTCTGCCAAATATTTTGCAGTTTCATCAAAATCCATTTTATATCCGTTGTATCCGTGGCTGAACACCACCACCGGGAATTTTCCTTCCTTCTTCGGAGTATATAAAATACCATCGGTTTCCCACTGTTTAAACGGAATTTTTACTTCTGTAATAATAATTTCACCCATCGCTTCTTCTCCTAATTCATAGTCTAATTAGAACTCTAATTTATTATAAAAGAAAAAGCGGACTATGTCAACCATACTCCGCCATACCTTTTCGTATTATTACTGCGCCTGTTCGTAAAAAGCTACAATTTCATTCATCAGCTCTTCGTTCGGAGCACTGCTTTTTACTTTGTCTACCGTCGCAAAGAACTCTGCCTTATCTTCCAATGTCAGCTTGTTTTTTGTTTTTTTCAATAAGGAAGCATATTCTTTTCCTATTTCCAATCCATATGCTTTGGCACCTACCTTATACAGCACGTCTAAGTGACCGTTCTGTCCTTCTGTTTCCCATAGAAGGTACTTCACCTTCGGATTGGTAATCTCTTCCTTACAGGAAAAGGTTGCAGTACGGTTCAAACGAACGGTTACATCCTCACTTCCATGTACCAGAAGTACCGGAATTCCTGCCTTATTGATTCCGTCCACAGCGGTAATATCCATCTTTTTTCCAAAGGAGAGCCGCTGGTTCACTTTCATAAATGGCATGGCAAGATAGGCCCATTTTCCGGCAACTCGCTTTGCCCACTCCACAATCATTCTGTTCGGATCACTAAAACCAGCCACACTGACCACCGCTTTAATCTTATGATTGGACCTTAAAATGGCACCTACGGAATAACCGCCCCAGCTGTGGCCAAATAAATATACCGGAATACCGGAAAAACGTTCCTCATTCTCAATAAATGTCAGGGCAGCATCCAAATCCTCCACTGCCTGCGGAAGTCCGACACAGTTTTTTCCTTCACTCAGATGATACCCGGTGTTATCGTAGGCAAATACCTGATATCCCCGGTCCACAAAATACCGGATGGGAGTAATATATCCCTCCGCACCGCCGCCAAGACCATGTACCACCACAACCAGCCCCTTGGTATTTTCCCTACCCAAAAGGTAGCCCTGTAGCATGCAATCTCCGGACGGAAATTTTATCAGTTCCTGCGGATACTCCTTTTGTATTTCTTTAAATTGAATCAGTGAAGAAAACTTTGGTTGCTCTACCCGTTTAAAAATTTTATCAATAATCTTCTTTACCACAAAGTATCCAATCAGCAAAAGCAATACAATTGCTGCGATTACTATCCCGACAATTTGCCAAATATCCATATTCTACCTCATTCTTTTTTCACTTTCCGTCTACGGATTTACCACATTTCTTTCTTCGCCGTTTAAAAATGCTTTTATGTTTTCATATACGCCCTGTACGCAACGGGTTCTTGCCTCCACGCTGGCCCATGCCAGATGCGGCGTAATAATCAATTTGTTGCTGTCCTTTATCTCACTCAACGGATTGGTAAGTTCCAGGGGCTCCTTTTCCAGTACATCCAGGCCCGCCGCCTGAATATCCCCTGCCATCAAAGCATCGTATAAATCGCTGTTGTTTACCACCGGACCTCTGGCTACATTAATGAGAATCGCACTCTTTTTCATTTTTTTCAGTGCCACACCGTCAATCAGATTCCGGGAAAGATCACTGAGCGGGCAATGCAGAGATAAAATATCGCTCTCTTTCAGCAAAGTTTCCATATCCACCTGCTCATATTCCGTGCAGTTGCTCTTTCCGGTGATGGAATGAAATATCACCTTGCATCCAAAGGCGGTCGCAATCTTTGCCACCTTGCGGCCAATGTTTCCCATGCCCACAATGCCCCAGGTTTTCCCGGTCAGTTCGTAGAACGCCGGATAAAAGCTGGAAAAACCCTTTTGCGCACTATATTCTCCTGATTTTACATAATTGTCATAGTGCATGAGCTTCTGACTGAGTGCCAGTGCCAGCGTAAAGGTATGCTGGGCCACCATGTCAGTGGAATAATCCCGCACATTGGTTACTTTGATGCCCCGGGAACTGCAATACGTCAGGTCGCAGTTGTCATACCCGGTAGCCAGTTCGCAAATTAGTTTTACATTCGGCGCATCCTTTAAAGTTCTTTCGTTCATCGGAGACTTATTGATGATAATAATGTCCGCGTCCTTAACACGTTCTCTGATTTCTTCCTCCGTTACAGTATTGTCATAAATCGTCACATTACCCAGCTCGTTCCAGCAATCCACCGTAATATCCGTGCCGGCAGTGTTACGTTCCAGTGATACAATATTCATATTCTTTTCTCCGTTTATCATGATTTTACAGCGTCAATCCTGCCTCAATTTCCTCAAAGTTTACTCTCTTTATGGTGCCATCTTTTAACGTTACCGTCACCGTGCCGTAAGCCCCGGTTTTGGTACTGTCCTCATAACAGATATCCTCAATCGGGAACAGTTCTTCCTCCGTAAAGTCCTCGTGACTTTCCTTGGTAATCACCTGGGAGATCAACGTGTAGAACTCATACGCACCGTAATGCTTCTTTCTGTCACCCACCGCATATACTACAATGGATTTTTTGGAATCCGGATTGGTTCCGGTACTCCGAAGTAATTCCAGAGAATCCCAACCGCCATAAATCGTCATCGCCAGCTGCTTTTGGTTACCGCAGGCATCCGTTCCTTTTAAAACAACTGCTTTGGCAGTTTCACACTCCTTGCGGATAATTTCCGTGCCATTATCCGGAAAACCATAGGCTCCCAGCGTAAACCGCACCGGGCGCTTAAACAAACGGTGCTTATCCACCCGGATAATGCCGTACGGCACCGTAAAATCCGCCAGATTGATTGCCTGAAGCCAATGGGCCTCTGCATTTAAATTATAGTCAAAAAACTGGCGTCGATACAGTACACCGTCTTTTTCACCATACCAGAATGTGGCATTGGCCAAGCTTCGATGACCTTCTGATAAATCCTTTAACACATACTGCTGTGATTCCACCAGACCCGGTTCGGTTTCTGTACCTCCCGGAGCAGACTCCCATGGATATTTTGTATTAAAACACAGCTTGGAATAATTCCACATGCCGTGATTGTCACCCTGATTTTTCAGTACCTTTCCCGTACGGAGAATGGTTTCTCCATTGGCGTTGTGATTGGAAAAGCATAATGCCGGGCCGTTTAAGGTTGTTACCTTCACACCCTGTGGGGAAAGTTTCTCCCAGGTACCGTTATTTTCTTTTGCTGTCCAAAACGGATGGTCCTTTGGCAAATTCAGACACAAAAACGCCTTGCCCATCCAATATGGCGATTCTGCACAGGAATAGCCCTGTACCAGCGGATCAAACTGACCGTAAAAGCCAAGGTTTGGTACACCGTTTTCGATGACTCCTTCCCTGCCTAAAAACTGCAACAGGGAGCCGGAGCAGATTCTTCTTGCTCTTCCCGGATCCATCGTAGGATTCTTCAGAAAAAAGTTGCCGTCAAAGGCACTGGTGGAGGCATTGCGGTAAATGTTACTTCTGCCCCACATATTAGTAAAACCGTCTCTGTCAAAGAAATCCGCATAGGTTTCCATCAAACGGTTGGACTGCTCCTCAAACCGCTTTGCCAGCTGCGGCTCATTTTCATAGCCGTACCACAAATTCCAGAGAGGTCCGTACACATTGAACGCCCAGCAGGAATAATAATCGAAGGAATGCCCGTCCCGATACCATCCGTCTCCTACGGAGTAGGCAAGAATCGCCTGGGCATGATCTAACATAATTTCTTTATCAATGGGATAGCCTTCCCGATATAAAAATGCCAAATCCAGCATATTGAACAGGCGCCAGTTCTGAGGTACCGTGCTGTTGTGGGCATAATTAGAGAGCAGTTCTGCAATGCGGTCCTTCTCCTCTTTTGTGTATGTGTCCCACAGCTCTTCTTTGCAAAGCCACAGGCAAATGACCAGGGCACAGGTTTCCACCGTCTGCTGAAAGCAACGGAACCGGTTTCCGCCACCGGTAAGCTCCCACAATTCATCATAGGTGCCCACATAAATCGGATCCCCCTTGGTACAGCTGCGGAGCACCTGATTTTTGTAATAGTCGCGAATCTTGTAACCACAGATTGTCAGCTCCGGATTTTCATGAATCAAAGGCGCTGCGATGAAAAAGGTTCTGGTAAGTCCTTCAAACTTTTCCGCCTTACACTGCGCTTCCCGGTCTGCCGCAGGATGATCCAGATGAGGATAGGTTATTTTTGTTTCCTTCCGTGGCATAACCACCGGAGCTTCAAAACATGCAATATTTTGAAAGATTCCCTGCAACATATATTCTCCGGCCTCCAGCCAGCTTTCCCTGGTAAGACCGGTGTATGGACTCAAATCAAAATCTACGGTTTTCGGTTCAAATTTCATAGTATTCTCCGTTCTGCCGTTTCTTCCGGCATAAGGCGCAAAAACTTTTATGCACACTCCTTTATAGTGTACTACGTTTTTCATAAAATGCCAACAAAAAAACAGGCAATTATCATCATTGCCTGCTTTTCTTTACTCTATGTTTTCCAATACCCGCAGAAGGGAGTTCCGGCTGCCGTTCCAGCCCAGAACGATTAGGGCTTCCAAGCATTTATTTGTTTGTTCTGCCACTGCAGTCTTTCGTCTTTCCCTGTCAGATCCAATCTCCGCCAGACATCTCACAATAGATAGTTTCAGATCTATCTGCTCTTCCTCTGTATCCCAAAATTCCCACATATCATAATCTGCAGTCCGTCCGCAAGGAGAAGCGCAGTCAAAGCAGTTTGGCACCAGCCGTTTCTTCTCCTCCCGGATATTTGCCAGCAGTTCCGACATACGATGAGCCTCGGCACCGGGAGCTTTGGCAACTGCATTTTCTTCGTTCTCGGCCAACACCAGGGATAACCCCTGAAACAACAGGCGCCCCGTTTCCTCCGTCACCAGCTCTTCGTTTCCTTCCGTTGCCCTTGCAAGGCCGATCAGAGCACTTAACAACTGCTCGTTCATCAGCTTCTCACCTCACCTACAATTCTTCCATCGGTGGAAATGGTCACTACGCTCCACGGCAGACATTTGCCGCTGTACTCCATGGCCCGTTTTACGGCCAATTCTATCCCGCCGCAGCAAGGCACCTGCATACGTACCACAGTAACACTGCGGATATTGTTTTCTACAAAAATATCTGTCAGTTTTTCCGCATAATTTACCATATCCAGCTTTGGACACCCAATCAGTGTAACCCGGTGTCTGATAAACTCCTCATGGAACTTCCCGTAAGCATACGCCGTACAGTCTGCCGCTATCAGCAGATCTGCCTCTTCAAAATACGGTGCACGGACCGGAGCCAGTTTAATCTGCACAGGCCAGTTGCCCAGCTTCTCTGTTTTTGATTTTAACACCGCTGCTTCATCATAAGCCGGTGCTTCTCTTTCTTCAAATGTAATCGCATTGGTCGGACATGCCGGAAGGCAGTCCCCCAGGCCGTCGCAGTAGTCCTCTCTCATCAGCTTTGCCTTACCGTTTACCATGCCAATGGCTCCCTCATGACAAGCCGACGCACAGGCACCGCAGCCATTACACAATTCCTCGTTGATTTTGATAATTCTCCTTACCATAGTAAACCTCTCTTTCCAACGTGTTTTTGCTTCTTTCCGTTTTCAATTTATCACGTTTTTTCACTATGGTATGTTGAAATTTCAACAAAAATCACTTTTCCATATCCATCATGGTTCCGACAAAGAACGGCTGGTTGGTTTCACAATCAATCAGCATATATACAAATGGCCTGTTTAAAGTTACCGTGTAAACCTCCATCGGAGCACATTCATCCGTCATTTCTACCGCAGTCACGGCTCCGGCTCTGGTTCCCTGTTCGTCCACGGAAATAAAGGTTTTATGAAGCACTCTGTTGATAAAGATATTTCCTCTGTCACTGACTGCCATTTTAGAAAAATCCGCCTCTGTCGCAGAAAAGGCATCCGACATACCCATGCCGGTCAGGACATCGTTCAATAAAATGTCATATTCTGTTTCAAACTTCGGAAGTGCTGCGTTCACCGTGGTTTGCTTTACACCTGCAAGTAAATCGTGAAAACTCTTTACATTCAAGCCTTCCACATAGTCCGCCACGGTCACTCCCTCCTTCGGAAGCAACGCCACAAAAGCATATTTTCTGTTCTTGTAATATTTCAAAAATCCTGTTGCCAGTTCGTCCTCCAGATAAGCAGACTCCTCTGAATACATCAGGGTTACCTTCTGCTCCGTGCCATCTTCCTTAGTAAAAATCCGGTCCTCATGCACACTATATTCATTATATGGCTTCTGCCACTTGGCATCAAAGCTGAGGGCGTTGATTAAATACAGCACCGCATCCGGAGAAATTTCATCCAGAATACTGTCAATCATGCCGTCGGTATTCTCCTTCACCCAGTTGTTGATTTCCTTACAGGTGACATCGTCAAAGGGAGCCTTATAAAGAGCTGCATTAAAATACTCCTGATTTGTTCTTAAAAATTCCTCCTGCACGGTAAGAAATTCTTCGTCCCGGAACCAAATGCCGTTTGCAAGGTGAAGCTTGTAGTCCTCTCCCTGAGGCAGACTTTCCTGATAGGTCTTTAAGTACGCATTGAGATTTTCTCCCAACACCTGTTGCATCTGTGCTTTTGTTGCGCCTTCCGCACCATTGGCAGTCATGTACACGGCAAGCAACACCGATAACGGGGACACCAGCACATTTTCATCCTTTTCGGCGGACTGTACGGTTTGCTGCAGAAGTTTTAAACCAAACTCAGAGACCGGATACGGGCTTTCCGGTGCTGCCGGAATGTCCACCGCTATGGACGGTACCACTTCTTCGGTCCCCGTTGGCACAGGTTCTGTCTTGCCCTCCGGATTCTCTGCCGCCGGTGTCGAAACAGGCAACTCCTCCATAAGGTTTTTACTCTGAATCTGCGGATCTGTTGTTGATTTACCGCATGCTGCTAAACCGGTTATCATTGCAACACAAAGCATTCCCGCTACAATCTGTTTTTTCATGACTAAATCCTCCCTTTTTTCGTTCTATCTATTAGACGAAAAAAAGCTGTGAATAGTTTCATTACTAAAAACTATCTTTTCATCGCGGCAGCAATTCCGGCAGCCACCATCAAAATAAAATATACCATTTGTTATTCTCCTGCTTTTGCTCCTATGGTACCGAATGCCGTATAAAGAATCATGTTTATTACAAATACTGCTGCCAGTATTCCCTGATACAGTACTATGTTTTTAAACCCAAACAATGGGGAAAACAATAGCTGGATTGCCAGGGAAAACAGCCACAGAACACCACCGTACATGGCCATCAGTTTCCATTTACTGAAAATAAAGGCTTTCGTCCGGATCGGAAAGTATGCCGCTCTGCGGAGCCTGCGTGTTGTATGGTTTGCCCCATCCATTTCCCAAAACAACGGTCCTGCCAAAAGGGCAGCCGCCAGACTTGCCACGGATCCCGCTACACCGATTACGGCCGCCACCGGCATCAGCCCTACAAAACCTTCCACACTGACCACCAGAAACAGCATCACGATCAGAAACATCATGTAATTTCCGGAAAGTATCTGGCGGTCAAAGGCCTCCTCCGGAGTTCTCGCACCTTTGCTGAATTCAGACTGACTTTTCTTATTTCCTGTCATGCCTTGCCTCCCTTTCTTCCGACATCCGGTCGTAATTGTAAATAACATCCTCTAATTTAACCGTGCCCCGTCCGGCCGCCTCGCCATGCAGGTCACGCATATACTTCCGATACCTTTCGCACAATTCTTCTTTGGACTCATAGAATTTCAGATGGCCGCCTTCGATAAATGCCACATAATCTGCCACTTTATCTAAATCCTCGGTAACATGGGTAGAAATAATCACGGATACCATCTCTTTTTCTACCGCTTCCTGCAGTAAATAATAAAACTCCCGGCGGAACACCACATCTAAGCCTCCGGTTGCTTCATCCATCAGAAGAAGCTTTGGGGAATGCGCCAGGGCAAAAGCCAGCTGAAACTTCATCCGCATGCCCCGGGATAAATTGCTGTAGATTCTGTCCGGATACAGGTCAAACCGTTTCAAATACTCATGAAATTTTTCCATGTCAAATTGTTTATAAAATGCGCCTAACATAACTCCGTTCATTTCCAGTGTCTTATCACTAAGAAAGGGCAGGTCTTCCATCAGCACGCCGATTTCCTGCTTTGCTGCTGTCGGATTTGCCTTTGCATCGATTCCATTAATGATAACACTGCCCCCACCGGCAGTTTCCGGATGAATCAGCTGCTTTATCAGTGTGGTTTTTCCGGCGCCGTTTCTTCCCGTTAGGCCGAGGATATACCCCTCGTCAAGCGAAAAAGAGACTTCCTTTAAAGTAAAGGAAAAATATTTTTTAGTCAGTCCTGTTACTTCTAACATTACGCCTCCTCCTCATACAGCAAATCCAGCATATCCAGCATATTCTGTTTGGAAAGCTCTGCCGATTTACACTCTTTTATCAGTTCGCTCATGTGCTTTTCAATATCCTGAATTTTCTTTTCTTTTAACATTTCCAGTTTACGGCTGCACACAAAGAAGCCCCTGCCCGGCACGGAATAAATCAGGCCCTGGTCTTCCAGCTCTTCATAGGCACGTTTTGTTGTAATAACGCTAATCTGCAGGTCCTTTGCCAAACCACGGATGGAAGGCAGAGCTTCCTCTGCCTTTAACTCCTGTCGCAGGATTGCATCTTTTATCTGCTGCTCTATCTGTTCATAAATCGCCGCATTGCTATGCTCCGAAATAAAAATCTTCATCGATATAACCTCTTTTCCAATTGCTTTTATTTCTGATTCAGTTGTTCCGCATTTCCCCATATACTTCTGCGCGGAGTTTTGCAATATTCGTTAAAACGTACCCAGCGTGCTGCATCGGCACGGAAAACATACATGACCAGATACAGGCAGAGAATTACCAGAAGCTTTGTTTTTGCATGTTCATTATAGTCCATAAACAGCCCCACCATCATGCTGCCGAATAATAAAATGATGCTGTAAACATTGTAAATGACAATCCGTATTTTTCTTCCTACAGGAATACAGTCATCCAGAAAATTTGCTCCGTCCGGTTTACTGTATCCATACAGTGTCATGAAAAAATACCACTCCACCGTAATTAGCAAAAACAACAGGATAATCAGGCCCCTCTCCCAGAATACTTCCTGTCCGAAGGCATCCAGAATAAGTGCGGATACTCCGGAAACAAATACCATCCAGGCTTCCTGATGATTGGTACGGATTTTCAGGTAATAGACAATATCCCTGGTGCTAAGCGGAAGGTAATTAAACGAAGTTTCTGCCAGGGCATTCATCGACATAATAACCCACGTCACAAAATAGTACAGGCTGACCGCATTAAAATCGTCCATTTCTTTTACATACGGCAGAAGGAAAAAGCCTAAATACATCAGTAATAACAAAATTACCTTCCAGCCTAATACAATATCCTTGAAATCTGCCCACAACATACGGTATGCCATTTTTCTGATTTTCTTTTTATGTTCCAACTTTTCCGTCCAGTCCATGATTGTCTCCTTTCTTATGCACCCATTTCATGCTTCATACTTGCATATTCGGCAATGCTCTTTTTCTGTCCGTACAAGTAACAAAGTAAATCTTCAATGCTCGGTGCTTCCACCGCATCGGCAAACGGAAATGGTCCGTCCTCTGTCTTTACCAGGCCTTCGCTGTAATTTTCCCTGTCCAGTCTTCCGATGAGGCGGCTCTTCATGCAGTCTAACTGATGCTTGCTGCCCTTTACCATCCGGTACTTTGACATCAGTGTTTCCTTTTCCCCAAACAATACCTGTTTTCCTTTTTCTAAAACCAACAGGTAGTCTGCCATACGGTCCAGTTCCTCCGTTAAATGAGTGGTCCAGATAACGTTGCGATGTCCGGACTCCATGTACTCACCAATGAGACCGTATAAGTCTTTTCTTGCGAAACTGTCCAAAGAAGCCGTCGGTTCATCCAAAAATAACACCTTGGAGTCGAAACTAAAGGCAAAGGCAATCTGCACCTTTAACTTCATACCGGTGGAAAGCTTTTTCATCCTCTTTTTTACCGGAATCTCAAACCGGGCCAGCAATTCCCGGTATTTTTCTTTGTTAAAATCCTTATAGAGAGGGCCATAAATATCACCGATGTCTTTTGCATTCACCGTATCCGTGAAAGGAAAGGCTTCCAGGACAAAGGCGCATTGTCTTCGGTACTCTGTTCTTTCCGCTCCATCCATACCGCCTGCCTTGCCGTGAATGGTAATTCTTCCGCCGTCCAGGCAATCGCCAAACAGCAATGACTGAAACAATGTGGACTTACCGGAACCGTTCCGGCCAACCACGCCTAAAATGTAACCTTCCGGTAAGGAAAAATTCACATCTTCTAACCGAAAGACTCCTCTTTTCTTCTCAAACTGTTCTACCGTTATTCCCATATCAGACCTCCGTCTATTGCTTATTGCTGTTTTGGTTTCTCCCAACTGTATATGAACTGTTCATCAACTGTATATACTATATATACACAGTTTGTATCGAAATGTCAATAGGTATTTTGAAATTTATCAATATTTTTTGATAACATCAATTAAATACAAAAGACCAGCCACTTCTTTTGGCTGGTCTTTTTCCAAAGTATAAAATTATCTTTCTTTTCCTACAAAAAACAACGCCATGGTACCCGGACCGGAATGTGCTCCGATAATCGGCCCGATATCAGCAATGATTTCAACCGTTATACCGTACCGGCTCTTTAATATATCTCTTAAATATTCTGCATCTGCCATAGCATCGGAATGTGAAATAAATACAACGCCGGACTTGCTTTCATCCCGAAGTTCCCCGTACTTTTCTGCAAGAGCAGACAGCGAATTCTTACGTCCTCTGCACTTTGACACAGGTACAAGTTTGCCTTCGTTATCCACATGCATTACCGGCTTTATGGATAATACGGAACCAACAAATGCCGTGGTGGCGCTGACGCGGCCTCCCCGCTTCAGATATACCAAATCGTCCACTGTAAACCAATGGCATATATTCCGCTTAATACCTTCCAGATATTCTGCAAGCGTTTCAAGGTCTGCACCTAAATCACGCTGTTGCACCGCCAGATATACAAACAATCCCTGCCCTGCAGAAGCACACAGGGAATCCACTGCTACCATCTTTCTGTCCGGATACTTTTCCTTTAACTCAGTTGCGGCAATCTGTGACGAGTTAAAGGTACTGCTCAATCCCGAAGAAAAACCTATGTAGAGAATATCCTTTCCTTCCGCCAGACATTCCTCAAATGCCTCCGTAAACACCTCCGGATTAATGGCTGCTGTTTTAGCTATGCCACCCTCCCGCATACAATCATAAAATTCTTTTACAGGCATTTCACGGCCTTTTCGGTCCATATCCTCCTTTTCAAACCGAAACGTCAGGTCTATTTCCCGTACCTCCCATTGCTGTAATATTTCTCGGGAAATATCACACGCAGTATCTGTGACAATTACATATTTGTTCATACAATAATTCCCCTTTTCTGTTTGTATTACTTTTTATTGTATGAACGGAACCTCAACCAAACATCAACTATTTCTCAACTTCCGTTGATACTCCACATAGGAAGTTATCCTTTCCTCCAACTGTTTTGCGAATTCTTCTTCCGTTCCCAGCAACAGTTCCTTCTTCTGTAACAATACTATCTGATTCTCATATACCAGCCCAAACATATCGGCCGTTTCCAGCGCACATTCCATGCTCGAATAAGCAATGCGCTGTTCTTCTCCTTCGCCGCTTATGGTGAGTTCCGTATCACAAAATGTCAGTCGGAGTTTCCTGTTTTTCATGGAAAGATTCATTTTATCTAACAGATTCTTTGCCTTTTTCTCATAAGAGTTTTTCTTTTTATCACCCCTGCGAAGATAGAACACTCCAAGTACAATCGCCAAGAAGCCTGCAATCAGCGGTACCGGGAGTTCCTGAGGTTTCATAATTCCCGGCACAAACAGGAAAATTCCCATAACCAAAAACAACCCGCCCCATCGTCTTCTGCTCTCCTGGCGACGCTTTCGTTCTGCTTCTGATGACCGTGGTACTGCATTTAATTTGTCCGTAATCTTCCACAGGCCCGGCAGCTTTTTTCTGGAGGCAAGCTCCGTCCGCTTTTCAAGCATCCATGCCACCTGGGAAACCAGCGCATCTGCATCATATGCTTTCATAGAAAATATAAAATTTTTCTCTGTCATAGGAATTCCTCCTTACCATAGTATCCTTTATGAACATTTTATCATATATGAGGTCATCCTGCAATCAGAGCATTACTAAAATTAAGACCAAATCCGGCATTCGCTACATTTCCTCCGGGCACTCCATACCCAACAGACTGCAGGCATTTTTTAATACTTTCTGCACCGTATTCACTAAAACCAATCTTGCTTGTTTCTCTTCCTTTGACGCATTCAAAATCGGACATTCATGGTAAAATTTATTAAATGCACCGGCTACAGAAATAATATACCGCGCCACCACCGACGGTTCATAGCGTTCCGCTGCCTGGAGCACTGCCGCTTCATAACCGGCCAGCGTTTTTACTAAGGCATAGGTTACATCATCGGTAAGATACTCCGCGTGTATGTCGTAAGCCTCCGCCAAGTCCATGGCATACGGCATACGCTCTGCATCATCCGCCCCACCGTTCTTTCTCAAAATACTCTTTGCACGGGCGTAGGTGTACTGTACATACGGTCCGGTGGTTCCTTCAAAATTCAGTACGTCCTCCCAGCTAAAGTCCACGTTCTTGATACGCTGGTTGAACAGATCGTGGAAAATCACAGCACCGATACCCACGATTTTTGCCACCTCTTCTTTGTTTGGAAGCTCCGGATTTTTCGATTGAATAGCGTTCATCGCCCGCTCCATAGCCTCCTGCAAAATGTCCTCCGCATAGATGATATTCCCGGACCGTGTGGAGAGTTTTGCTCCGGCAAGGCTTACCAGACCGTAGGGCACATGCACCAGTGAGTGTTCCGCCCAGTCATATCCCATCACCTTAAGGGCAGTAAACACCTGCTTAAAATGCAGGGATTGCTCCAGCCCCGTCACATACAGGCACTTTTCAAAATCATAGGTTTGCTTCCGGTACAACACCGCCGCAATATCCCGGGAATGATAAATGGACCCTCCGTCGCTTTTGGTAATCAGGCAAGGCGGCATATCGTATTCCGAAAGATCGATAATATTCGCTCCCTGACTTTCTTTTAAAAGATTTTTTTCCTTTAACTCCTCCACCAGTACCGGAACCCTGTTCCGGTAAAAGCTTTCTCCGGTATAAGAATCAAAGGATATGCCCAACAGTTTATATACCCGCTCAAATTCCACCATGCTGATATCCTTAAACCAATTCCAGATGCTAAGTGCTTCCTCATCATTTTGTTCCATTTTCACAAACCAACTCCGGGCTTCCTCTATCAGGCCGGCATCCGTTTTCGCCTCATTGTCAAATTTTACGTAAATGCGGAGAAGTTCCTCGATGCCCTTTTTCTCCACCTCTTCTTTACTGCTCCACTTTTTATATGCCACAATCAGCTTTCCAAACTGAGTTCCCCAGTCCCCCAAATGATTGATGCGCACTACCCGGTATCCCAGCTTCTCATAAATTTTATAAAGGGAGTTGCCAATTACTGTGGTGCGTAAATGTCCCACATGAAAATTCTTGGCAATATTCGGCGAGGAATAATCCATGCAGACCGTTTTACCAATTCCCGGCTGCGCTACGCCATGATTGCTTTGATTTGCCGCAACCAGGCAATACTTCACAAAGGCCGCCCGTTCAAGAAAAATGTTACAATAACCGTTGACTGCCTCTACCTTGGCAATGCCAAGCTGCGTTGCCTGCTGTGACAGCTTAGCTTTTAATTCCTCCGCAATAAGCTTCGGGTTCTTCCGAAGTACCTTAGCAAAGGAAAAGCAGGGCAGAGCATAGTCTCCCATGGAACCATCCGGTGGAGTTTCCATAAGACTTAGAATCCGGTCGGCATCGGCACCTTCCAACATCATTGTGACAGCGTTACAAATAGCTTGTTTCATACATAATCCTCCTATCTTTTTTTCGGAACAAAAAAGAACCGCAACAACATCGGCTTTTTGCCAACTTGATTACGGTTCTGCTTTATTTTATATAAACAACAGCACCGCACGAAAACAAGACGTACACCTTGCAGTCATGCGGCAAATTTGCATGAACTACAGGAACTTACGTCTGCATCTGCGTCTTAATCTTAAGCTGTTTACA
>JAZQJL010000314.1:0-2449 GCA_045541595.1 Lachnospiraceae bacterium
AAACCGTCCGCATTGACATAGCGGGCTGCTTCTTTAATCTCCTCATCGGAAATGGAATCATTCTTTAAGCGGATGTTACCCTTTACATCTCCCGTAAACATAAATACATCCTGCTGCACCTGGCCGATGGCACCGCGAAGCTCGTCGGTGCTCATTTCTTTAATATCCACACCGTCGATGGTGATACGTCCTTTTTGAATATCATAATATCTGCCGATCAGATTTAAGATGGAGGACTTTCCGGCACCGGTAGCACCTACAAAGGCAACTCGCTGGCCCGGTTCGATGGTAAAGCTCACATCCTTTAAAATCCAGTCTTCCCCCTGATAGGCAAACCACACGTTTTCAAATACAATGCGGCCCTTCACTTCTCCTAACTGTACCGGCTGTTCCGGATTCTTCACCAGCGGGTCCTCATCCAAAATGGTGAAGATTTTTTCTGCAGACGCCATAGCGGACTGCAGTGTGGAAAACTGTTCTGCCAGTTCCTGAATCGGTTCAAAGAAAGAGCGGATATAGTCGGAGAAAATGTACAGGGTTCCGGCGGTAATTACGCCTTCCAATACAATGTTACTTCCCGCGCCGAGAATGATACAAAGTGCCACAATGGACAAAATGTACATCAGCGGACGGAAAATGGCAAACACCAGCATTTCCCGGTAGCTTGCATGGAACAAATCTCCGGCACGGTCTTTAAATTCCATGTCCTTTTCTTTTTCTTTGGCAAAAATCTGAATCACCTTCATACCGGATAAATGCTCGGAAAGATAGGTGTTTAATGCAGTCAGTTTGGTTCTTACAATTCGGTACGTGGTTTTGGAAATGGTTTTAAACACAATGGTCAGAACCACGATCAGCGGCATAAGGCACAAAGCCAGCAACGCCAATTTAACATTTAACAGGAACATCACCACCATCAGACCAATGATTTTTGCAATGTTTTTGATGAGACGCACCAGAATCTGGGTATACATCTCGTTCAATGCTTCCACGTCGTTGGTTACGCGGGTTACGATTTTACCCACCGGGGTAATATCAAAAAACCGCATGGACAGTTTGTGGATGTGTTCAAACACTTCCTGACGGATGTTATAAATGATGGTCTGCCCGGTCAGCTGCAAAATCCAGGTGTTCAAAAAGTTGAAAACAAATCCCAGCACTAATACAATGATGTACTGTACACTTAGGCCGGCAATCTTGGAAAAGTCTGCAGATTCCGAAAACAGGTCGATGGCTTTACCGGTTAAAATCGGACGGTAAATCTCAATCAGCGTAATTCCCAGCACCAGCAGCAGGCAGATTAAAAACTGCCACCAGTAAGGGGCTGCATACTTTAAGAGACGGCGAAATACATGTCCCTGTACGTTTTCTTCGATGGAGGATAATTTCTTGTCGTTCATCTTCGCTTTCCCCCTTTCTAGACTGCTTCCAGCTGTTTTTCCAGCTGTTGCTTTTCATATAATCTTGCATAAATACCGTCGGCAGCCAAAAGTTCTTCGTGAGTGCCGTATTCTGCCATGGCACCCTCATCCAGTACTAAAATGTGGTCTGCATTCTGGATGGTGGAAATACGATGGGCAATAATAATCGTGGTTTTGCCCTCTCTGTTTTCCTTTAAATTCTTTAAAATCTGTTCTTCAGTGTCGGTATCCACCGCAGACAGGGAGTCATCTAAAATAAGGATTGGCGCATCCTTCATCAAAGCTCTGGCAATGGAGCTTCGCTGTTTCTGGCCACCGGATACGGTAACACCGCGCTCGCCCACCATAGTGGAATACCGGCGCGGAAATTCCATAATGTTATCGTGAATGCAGGCCATTTTTGCTGCTTCCTGCACCTGGTCCAAATCATTATATTCTTTATCTGCCTGACTTTCTCTGTTGTACAGTTCCTGCTCCAGATATGCCTCTTCACTTTCTTTCCGGCTTAAGAACAGCTTGTGCTTCACTTTCTGTGCCGGACGCTCCTTAAAGTTACGCACACCAAAGGCAATGTTGGTCTGCAGAGTGTCGGAAAACAGGAAATTATCCTGTGGCACATAGGCAATCTGCTCACGAAGTGTCTTTAACGGAATTTCGTTGATGTCACGGCCGTCGAAGGAAATCATGCCATCGTCCACATTATACATATGTAATAACAGGTTGGCGATGGTTGTCTTGCCGCTGCCGGTACGTCCGAGAATAGCAAGGGTACTGCCCTTTGGTACAGTGACATTAATCTTTTTTAATGCCTCCGGCAATGCCTCTTTATAGCGGAAGGAAAGATTATTCAGCTGAATACTTCCCTGTAATTCCTTAATATCCTCTATCGTTTTTTCGGTATCCTTAATCTCCGGCTGTTCGTCGAAAATGCTCTGGATACGGTTCATGGATGCAATACCCTGGGAAAATGTATTAATGCTGTCACCGGTGGCAATCATCGGCCAAACCAGCATACCGATGTACTGGTT
>JAZQJL010000315.1:0-2707 GCA_045541595.1 Lachnospiraceae bacterium
AAAGCTTTTCGCTGTCCCCATGGCGCCATTTTAAGGTCATGGAGGTTCCAAGCAGTTTCTTCATGATTTTGCTGAAATGGGCAGAATGCAGTGCCACCAGTCCCATGCCGCCAAGTACGTGACGGTGCACCCGATTGGCAACATCGTCCGAGAACTCTTCCTGCAGGGCATGACTCCAGATAATCAGTACATCAGTGTCCCGCAGTACTTCTTCCGTCAGACCGTGTTCCGGGTCATAAAACGTAGCCGTCCTCACGGTAAAGTCTGCTTCCTTTCCAAGAAATTCCGCAATGCAGTTGTGGATTCCCGATGGATATACTTTGCGGATTCCTTCATATTCCTGCTCGTGTTTATATTCGTTCCATACAGTTATTCTCAGCACAATACTGCTCCTCCTTTTGCAGAACAAAATCTCCGCCTGCCAAAGCAGACAGAGATTTTGAATTTTATTTTCGTTTTGATGCCGCCTTTAATGCAGCAAACACACCGCTTACCGACAACTCCGGCACCAGCATGGTATATTGCGGTTCATGAATGTCCGGAAGATAATGGGCATCCGAATCGGAAAGTATCATGCAATCCTTTAAGTACGGATGCTGCGCCTGCAACCGATGTAAATTTTTTAAATCTTTAATTTCCGCAATTCCAAAGGTGGAATCCGGCGGAATAAAACCAAGATTGGAAAGCAGGGAAGTTGTGGACTTATCCAGATGGGCAGGAATCATGATGCCATGAAATTCTTCCATTAGTCCCGCCACAGCATCAAAATCAATATCAGTAGCGTTAATCAGCAACTTATCCACCTTACCTGTAACTTCGTCATCTTCATTCATAATCAGCTGGGCGCCAAAAATGCTTTCTTCATTTTTGATGTCCAGCAGATGTTCATAGACATAAGCGTCAAACCTCATGGCATCCTCTAAATGTTCAAACAGACAAACCACATGAACTTCTTCCGTGGTGGTCAGTTCCATTCCCGGCAGAGCCACGACACCGTAAGCTTCCGCAACCTTTAAAAAAGCAGGGCAGTTTTTACAAGTGTTGTGATCGGTCAGAGCGATGACATCCAATTCCTTTACTACTGCCATACCTACAATATTCGCCGGTGTCATTTCTTCATCCCCGCAAGGTGAAAGGCAGGAATGCTGATGCAAATCATAGGTTACCGGCCGCCATCCGGTCTGCGCCCTGTCATCACTGCAGCTCATGATAAATCTTCAGGGCAGCATCAAACACCGGCAGTTCCGTAGACAACAGCGTAATATCCTGTTGTTTTGCCTTTTCTTTTACCGGTTCATCAATAGCTGCACCTTCTGCAATAATTACACACGCAGCCTCTGTTAAGGAAGCCACAGCCAAGGTATTTAAATTACTCATAACCGTTACCCAGGCAGCACCTTCCGGCACCCGGGACATGGCTACGCTCAGTAAATCGCAGCAATATGTCTTTGTTACTTCCGTATTTCCAGCATCTTCTGCGACATGTATTACCTGAAAACCTGTTTTCTCTATCAGTTCTTTTACGTTCATAGTTTTGTCTCCTCTTTTTATCCGTCCAAGCGGGACATTTCATCCGACAGACGATGTATGTATTCTTTCAGGATATGGATACAGTCATGTTCTCTGGCTTCTCCCCGCACAATATCTTCTGCCAGGGCTTTACAGGTTGGTGCACCGCAGGAACCGCAGTCCAGACCCGGGAATTTTTCACATAATGCCTCCACCTTTGCCATTTTGGCAATGCTTTCTCTTCGGTTACCGCCCAGTCGGAACACCGGCTCATATTCCACGGCCTGTGTCCAATATGCATTTTCCGGTCTTCCGCTGCTTGCCATATGATTGCATGCCACCGGCATGTACTTGCGCAAATGCTTCATTTTCACTTTTGCAACATACGGGTTTTCTACGGTAAGGACACCGCCGACACAGCCCCCGTTACATGCATTCAGTTCAATAAACTCCAGGTTGGAGGCAAATTTCTGGTCTTCCAAATCTTCCAGAACCCGGATTACATTTTCGATTCCGTCTGCTGCCAGGTAGTTATCGGAAAGTAACCCGCCTGCTTCACCGCCGGTTGCTCCCCAGCTGATGCCGACTTTACCGGAAATGGCAAGCTCCTCCGGTTCCACCACTTCCTTCATTTTAGGAAGCAGTTCCACATAAACATCCTTGATGGCACATACCGCATCAATATCGCTCTTTTCTATACCAAGAGGTGACTTTACCGCTGACACCTTGGACGGACACGGAGAGATAAAGACAATTCCGATTTTGTCCGCAGGGAGTCCTGTTTTTTCCATGGCACGTTTTCTGGCCATTGTTGCTGCCAGTTCCACCGGTGGATTAATTGGCAGCAGATGCTCCAGTAGATTTGGAAAACGCACTCGAATCAAACGTACCACCGACGGACATGCCGTACTGATTACCGGGTGCATTTCCGGATGACTTTTTACATATTCCCTGGTAAGCTCCGAAGCAATTTCTGCTGCTCCGCTTACTTCATATACATCATCAAACCCATATTTTTTTAATGCCGTCAACACAATATTTACATCATCCAGATGATTAAACTGTCCGTATAAAGAAGGGGCCGGCAATGCCACCGTATACTCATAGTTTTTAATCACGGACAGCTTGTCATACACCGGAAGCTTTGCATGATGCGGTCAGATGCGGATACATTCTCCGCAGTCAATGCAAAATTCTT